>JBBRUV010000032.1:0-20808 GCA_038247465.1 Cytophagales bacterium | reverse complement strand
TGGTTCTTCTAAAAGGCCCAGAATGTGCAGCAGCGTGGACTTGCCCGACCCGCTCGGCCCCATAATGGAGACAAATTCGCCCGCGTTGATGGTCAGGTTAATGTTCCGGAGGACGTAGGTTTTGCCGAATCCGGCGGGGTAATGTTTGGCGATGTTGATTAATTGGATCATGATTTTTATTCAGAACGTAATGATTTAACCGGATTCATCAGCGCGGCTTTTACGCTCTGGAAACTCACCGTCAAGAGCGCAATGCCCACCGCCAGCAAACCCGCCAACGCAAACACCCACCACTCAATATCAATTTTGTAGGCGAAATCCTGTAACCAGCGGTTCATGGCCCACCACGCAATGGGACTGGCAATGACAATGGCAATCAGAACTAATTTCAGAAAGTCTTTTGAGAGGAGCGTAACGATGCTACTGACCGATGCGCCGAGGACCTTACGAACCCCGATTTCTTTGGTGCGCTGTTCGGCAGTGAAGGCTGCTAACCCGAATAGACCAAGACAGGCAATGAAGATCGCCAGTACAGCGAATGTCAGGGCGATGGTGCCGATGCGTTGCTCGGCCCGATAGACCTGATCGAAACTGTCGTCCATAAACTTGTAGGTGAACGGCTGGCCGGGCATCAACTGCTTCCACTTGGTTTCCATCTTCGAGAGCAGGGCGGGCAGGTTTGTGTTGCTCAACCGGAATGAGGCCGCCCCGTTGTCGTGGCCTAAGAAAAAAGCAACCGCACCTACGTTCTGCCGGAGCGATTCGTAATTGAAATCACGCACTACACCCAGCACCACAAACGTTTTTCGGGGGTAAGGCCCCTGAAAAAAATCAACCCGTCGACCAATTGGATTTTTGAAGCCGAACAGCTTCACAGCCGCTTCGTTCAGGATAATGCCCGACGAATCAGTTCCGAACGACCGCGAAAAATCCCGGCCCTGCATAATCTGCATAGCGAGGGTCTTGATGTAGTCATGGTCAACTGTCCAGGTTTGCATCGAAACGCCCTTTTTCTGGTCGGTTTCGCCTTCGGGAAACAGCAGATTATCGCTGCGGTTCGAGGGTATAGGCAGGAAACTCGATACTGTTCCTCCTACTACGCCGGGCATCCGCAGCACCTCCTGCTGAAATGTTTCGACCGCCTTGCCCCCGTCAGAATAAATAGTCAGTACCCGATTGCGGTCGAAGCCGAGGTTTTTGGTTTGGATGTAAGTAAGTTGCTGATAGACAACCAATGTGCCTATGATGAGCAGTACCGAGGCCATAAACTGAAACACGACCAATCCGCTTCGTAAACCAACACCCCGAAAGCTGGATGTTACCCGACCTTTCAGGACGATGACAGGCTGAAAAGCCGACAGAAACAGGGCCGGATAACTCCCCGCCAGCACACCCACCACGAGCGGAACAAGCACCAGCGCGACCAGCCAACCCGGCGACAATAGGGACTGCCATTGCAGCATTTTGGCCGCCACCGTGTTGAACAGCGGCAACGCTAACCCCACAATGCCGAGGGCCAACAGCATGGCAAGGGCCGTTAGCAGGACAGATTCGGTCATAAACTGCCCGATCAATTGCTGCCGTTCAGAGCCAAGCACTTTCCGCACGCCCACCTCCTTCGCCCGCATGGACGCCCGCGCGGTGGCTAAGTTCATGAAGTTGATACAGGCGATGAGCAGGATAAACAATGCCACCGCTGAGAAAATATAGACGTACTGAACGTCTCCGCCCGGAGCCGCTTCAAGTTCCAGTTTGGCGTGCAGGTGAATGTCGGTCAGCGGCATCATGCCGAACTGATAACGATTGCCCGATTGCCGAAACTGCGCCATCGTCACACCAATTACCTGAACTGCCTGCGGGCTGACGTACTTCTCAATAACGGCATCCAGATTCCGGGCGAAAACCGCTGGGTCAGTACCGGGCCGTAGCACGATGTAGGTGTAATGATTGAGTGCTAACCAGTTGCCCCACTCGTACTCATCATTGAGCATGGTCAGAAAAAAGTCGGCGTGCAAGTGGGTATTAGTGGGCAGGTCGCGCATCAGGCCGGTTACTTTGTACGGCTTCGTTTTGCCAATCAGCAGGGTCTGGCCGATGGGGTTTTGGTTGCCGAAATGCCGTTTGGCTGCCGATTCGGTAATGACAACCGTATTGGGTTCGGCCAACGCCCGCTTTGGATCACCGGCCAGCAGGGGCATTGTAAACACGTCGAACAGTGTCGAATCGGCAAATGTGATGTTGTCTTCGCGCAGGGCGCTGGCCTGGGTTCTGCCCGCCCGCCCAACGAGTCGCGTACCGACCTGATGCAACCGAACGTACTGCTCCACCTGCGGGTAATCGCGTTTGAGGGTTGGCCCCAGCGGATCGGGCGAGACGGCCATCTGCCGATTGGGGCCATTAAATGTTATGTCGGTGTTCAGGCGATAAATCCGGTCGGCTTTGGTGTTGTAACGATCATAGCCCAGTTCGTCCAGCACGTAGAGCATAATGAGCAGGCAACAGGCCAACCCGACGGCCAATCCAACAATATTGATGACGGTGATTCCGCGCTGTTTGCGGAGATTCCGCCAGGCGATTTTGAGGTAGTTTCTGAACATCGTTTTTGTTGTTTTGATTATCTTTGAAAAAAAACTCGTCGTTTTATGGAGCTATTGACCAAAACCGTAGAAGAGACTTTTCTCTCTGCTTACGAACTTGACCGAAAGAAACCAATGCCAACCTTACTACACGGGGCAATTCAATTCAATATTGGGTTTGAAATCAAAAGCAACTATCCAAACCGTTTTCGTATTGCCAGCCAGGTTACCTTAGCGACCAAACCCGATGGCAGTACCCCCGATTTAGTCTTGTATCCGGCTGGCGCGTTAGATTATAAAAATGACCCGTTGCGCCGAACCGATGCTCCCTTGTTGGCCGTAGAAATCCAGTCGGCCTCGCCAAGCACCAAAGACATGGTGACTAAGTTGGAACCCTATTTTTATTTCGGCCTTCAATCGTGCTGGATCGTTATTCCTGACCTTCAAGCCATTTTGGTTTACGATAACCCATTTCATTACACGTTTTTCCACGGGGACGACATTCTAAAAGACACCCTATTGACTATTGAGATACCCTTAGCCAAAGTCTTCAACTAAACTCACTCACTTCGCAAGCTCTTCACCGGGTTCATCAGCGCGGCTTTCACACTCTGGAAACTCACCGTCAAGAGCGCAATGCCCAACGCCAGCAAACCCGCCAACGCAAATACCCACCACTCGATGTCAATCTTGTAGGCGAAGTCCTGCAGCCAGCGGTTCATGGCCCACCACGCAATCGGGCTGGCAATGACGATGGCAATCAGCACCAGTTTCAGGAAGTCTTTCGAGAGCAGGGCCACAATACTGGCAACGCTGGCTCCCAGCACTTTGCGAACGCCAATTTCTTTGGTACGCTGCTCGGCGGTGAACGCGGCTAAGCCAAACAGGCCTAAGCAAGCGATGAAGATGGCAAGCAGAGCGAAGACCGTAGCCAGCGTGCCGATCACGGTTTCGCTTTTATAGACCTGCTCATACTCCGAACCAATGAACAGATACGAAAATGGGAAATCTGGATTTAGCTGCCGATACAAGGTTTCGATGCTCACCAGTGCCTGTTTTGTCTGACCGGGTTGTGTGCGAATAAGGATGTTCTCGTACACAGCATTTGCCGATAGCCGAATAACCATAGGCGTGATGGCTTTGTGAAGCGAGTTGAAATGGAAGTCTTCAATCAGCCCCACAATTTTCCCCGGCTTGTCCCAGAACGTGAGCGGCTGCCCGACCGGGTCTTTGTAACCGATGCGCTTGGCCGCGGCCTGATTGATAAGGTAGTTGCTCGAATCGGTGCCAAAGGCAGGCGAAAAATCACGCCCCCGGATGAATTTAAGTTTTAGAACTTTGGCGAAGTCGTAGCCGACAATGGTTTGGTTAAACGAAATGGCTGCGTTGGGGTCTTTGCCAGACCATGATACACCTTCGGTTGTGTTACTATTGCCCAATGGATTCAGCGCGGTATTTGTAACGGCCTGAATACCGGGCATCTTCAGCAACTCCTGCTTGAAGGTCTGGTAATTAGGCCGCAAACCCGCACTTGGAATCTTGATGAGGTTCTCGCGGTCGTATCCTAAGTTTTTAGTTTGAATGTATTGAAGTTGCCGGTAAACAACCATCGTCCCCGCAATCATCAGCATCGACAGCACAAACTGGAACACCACCAACCCCCGCCGGAATAACTGCGCCCCTGCGCCAAAGCGTAAACCGCCTTTCAACACCCGAACCGGATTGAGCGACGACAGGAACAGGGCCGGATAGCTACCGGCCAGTCCGCCCATCAAAACCAACAACGCCAGCAGCGTTGCCCAGAATGAAGACTTGTTTATAGGTAACGTTAGCTGCTTGTCGGTGAGTTGATTGAAAAGGGGTAACGTCAGGCCGACCAGTACTATGGCCAACACCAGCGCGAGAGCCGTTAATAGCAGAGCCTCGCCCATAAACTGCCCGATGAGTGCCTCTCGTTTAGCACCCACTACTTTCCGAACGCCTACTTCCCGTGCCCGTTTGACCGACCGGGCCGTGGCTAAATTCATGAAGTTAACGCCCGCAATCAACAATAGAAATACGGCTACGATGATAAGTAGCCGCACGTACTCAATGCGTCCGCCATCGCGTTTTCCGTTTTTAAAATTGGAATACAGGTAAGCTTCCATTTCGGGTTGCAGAAACAGCTGAATGTTAAAAGTCGGGCTGATATCCTTATTACGGCCTTTCAGGAATGTTTTGAGTTTAGCGTTAACGTTGGCCAGGTCCGCATCGGGCCGGAGTTGCAGCCGGGTGCCGGGGCCAGCATTACTCCATTCGTTAAGCCACGGTTCGCGTCTTAAGTAGTCATCCCAATTTAGCACGTACTCGTACCAATCGGGGGAATTGGCGGGTAGATCGCTAAAAACGGCTGTCACCTGCACATCGAACCAGTTATCGAGCCGGATCGATTTACCCATCGCCTTTTGCGGATCGCCAAAGTAGATAGCGGCTAATTTGGCGGAGATCGCTACGCTTCCGGGCCTATTGATGGCGGTTTCGGGTGTACCGATCAGGAGCGGAACACCATACAGCCTGAACCAGTCAGCTCCGGCATAATGCCCCGTTTGCCGGGCGGTTTTCCCGCCTGCCGTCAGCACGTATTCTTCCCGGCCTGACATACCAGCCGCGTACACCACTTCGGGAAATTGTTTCTTGAGTTCATCGGCCAGAATACCAGGCGTATCCTCGTCCGTCACGATCTGGCCGTCGGCAATTCCATGCTCCATCACCCGGTATAACTGAGGAGCATTCGGGTAATGCGCCCCGATGCTTAGTTCGTCCTGAATCCAAAGCAGAATGAGCAAGCTACTCGCCATACCCAGTGCCAGCCCCAGAATATTGATGGCCGAGAACGTTTTATTGCGGACCAGATTTCGCCAGGCGATTTTAAAATAGTTTCTGAACATGATAGTTGAGGGTTTACTCGCTTCGTAATGAGTTTACCGGGTTTACCAAAGCCGCCCGGTAGGCAATTATGGCCACAATCAGCGCGGTCAGTCCGAACGCTGACAGGCCGACAATAACGAAAGCAACCTGCTGAACGTCAATGCGATAGGCGAAGCTATTTAGCCACGTATTGATGACGTAAACGGCAACGGGCCAGCTAATGACCAGCGCAATCCCGATCAGGTAGGTGTATTCGTTGATAGCCGACCCGATGATGGACAGCGACGAAGCTCCCAACACTTTCCGAATGCCAATTTCTTTGGTGCGGGCCACCGTCAGGAAAATGGTGATCCCCACAATGCCAATGGCGGCCAGCAGGATAGCGATCACGTTGAGCCAAACCAGCAGGTTAACCGTTTGACGATCCTGCGCGTAGAGGTTCGCTACCTGCTGATCCAGAAATTCGATTTCGAGCGGCCGCTCTTCGTTCAGCCCGGCATACACCCGCCGAATTTCGGCCAGCGTTTTGGCCGTCGTGGCGGGGTCATATTGAACAATGGTGCGCCCGTCCATCCGCAGCTTGCCGGACACCGTGATGAAATACGGCTCCACTTTTTGGTGCAGCGAAAACACGTTGATGTCGTCAAAAATACCCGCCACCGCAACCGGAAAACCGGCCCGCCGATTCGCGTCCAGGTATTCCGGTTCGGTAATGATGGTTTTGCCAATCAGCGATTCGACCGGCACACCCTGTTGGGCCGCGAGTTTTTGGGCTGCTGTCCGGTTAATGAGCGTGAAGGGTTCGGGTACGTTGCGGGTGTTGCCGAGGGTAGTTTTAAGGCCATAGGCGGTCAACGCAGCCGGGTCGAGGTAAAGCTGCGTGGCATCGTCGAAAATAGCCTCGGAATCCTGTAGTTTGTAGGTCACCTGATTGAACGGCTCTATACCAAACGACGAGCCATTCCCCACCGTGTTGACACCGGGCAGTTGGCGGAGTTGCTGCTGAAACACCGTTTGCTTTTCGGGCGATGAATAGGCGTACAAAATACCGGCCTGCCGAAAACCGAGGTCTTTGTTGGCCACAAAATCAATCTGTTTCGTGATAAAATACGATACCGCCGTAATGCCAATCAACAGCACAAACTGACTTACTATCAAATAATTACGAACTGGAAATGCCCGGTGCGTATGGCTCCGAAGGGTATTGTTGAACAGGGACAGAATCGGTTTGAAAGCTAAACTGATGGCGGTGAAACTGCTCGACAGCGCACCCAACAGGATGGCCAGCAACACCAGCGTGAGCAGCGTCAGCAAATCACCGAAAACATTGGTTGGAATGGCAACCCCCATCAGTTGGTTGAACAACGGAATACAACCCGCAACCAGCCCGGCCACGAGGGGCAACGCGAACAGGGCCAGCAAAACCCCTTCGAACACAAACTGAGCCGCAATAGCCGAGGTCAACGCGCCCAACGCCTTCCGCATCCCAATTGATTTGCCCTGTTTCGACTTGATTGCCAGCGACAGATTGGCGTAGTTAAAGAGGGTAATCAGGCAAATAAATACCGCAAAGCAGCCGATCAGCACCATGTAGAGCCGGTTGCCGGTTGGCTTCAGCTCATACAGCATGTTGGGGGTTAAATGAATCCCGGTAATGGGTTGCAACTGATGCTGTTTGTAGAGCGGATCAGCGGCTAACTTCGGGTTAAACGATGCGACAGCTGCGTTTATATTCGCCGTAACTAATTTACTATCAGTGTTTTTGTCAATTTGCACATACACTCGGCTCCCCCAATACGACAGGCGGTTTTTGCTCAGGGCGACCGTAAAATCAAGGTGCGAATTGAGCGGCACGTCGTCTATGATGGCCGCGATGGTGTAGTACTCTGGGCCAATTTTCAGCCGTTTCTGCACCGCGTTGGTGAGGTCGTTGCCAAACAGATTACGGGCCGTGCGGGCGGTCAGGATCACCTTGTTGGTGCCGTCGGCAAAGTTCTGGAACGTACCCTGTTGGAGCGTCCAGGTGAAGACCGAACAGAACGCGCCCGGCGTGTTGGTGGTCAGCAGGTTTTTTATCTCGATCCGCCGACCATTCGCTTCGACAAACGTTGGCACGTTGGACGTGATAAACTGAGCCGCATCCACCACACCGGTCGCGTTTTTGAGGGCGTTGAGTTGCTGTTGCTGCTCCTGGTCGGTGGCGGCATCCCATTTGGCAAAACCGATCACGCTGTACGGCTGCGAGCGGTAGTTGCGGACGAGCCGATAGACCGAATCAGCGTTTTGGTGGAACGTATCGTAACTCAGCTCGAACCGGATGTAGCTGATGGCGGTGTAGGCTACAAACAGCCCGATAGTCAGGCTCAGCAGATTCAGGATCGTGAATGAACGGTTTCGCGTGTAGCCCCGCCAGGCCAGTTTCAGATTGTGTTGCATGGTTTTAGGAATTTATTCACTTCGTAATGATTTTACTGGGTTCATCAGCGCGGCCCGGATGCTTTGAAACGAGACCGTCAGCAGGGCAATACTCACCGCCAGCAATCCCGCCAGGGCGAACACCCACCACTCGATGTCGATTTTGTAGGCGAAGTCCTGTAGCCAGCGGTTCATGGCCCACCACGCAATCGGCGATGCAATCACAATGGCGATCAAAACCAGTTTCAGGAAGTCTTTCGATAACAGCGTTACAATGCTGCTGACCGATGCACCCAGTACTTTGCGAACGCCGATTTCTTTGGTACGCTGTTCGGCAGTGAAGGCGACCAACCCGAACAGGCCTAAGCAGGCGATGAAGATGGTTAGCCCAGCAAAAACGCGGTAGAGCAACCCCATCTGCTGCTCCGTTTCATAGTATTTGTTCAATTGTTCCTCGTAAAACTTACCCACAAAGGCCACTTCAGGAAACACCTTCGCGTAGGCGGCCCGAATCTGCGCGACAGTCTGCAGCAGGTCGGGCGATTGTATTTTGACACTGCCGCCCCAGTAGAATTGCGGCAACGTTCTGAATGCCAGCGGCTGAATACCGCCATCACGAGCCGAGTTGGTGTGAAAGTCCTTTACTACACCTACAATTTCGACAGGTTCTGAACCACCAGTCCTCAGTTTGCGCCCGATAACCGATGCCGGGTTACGGATGTTGAGTTTCTTCAGCAAGGTTTCGTTGACCACAAACTTCGGTACGGTGTCGTTAGTTGCGTAAGGCGCACCAGCCACGAACGGAATACCGTAGGTCTTGAAAAAATCACCGTCGGCCATCTTCTGCGCCACCACAAAATCTTCGTCGTTTGAGAGGTCGGTAAACGAAAATTTACTTTCCCATCTGTTACCCGACGACGGAAAATCCGACGAAAACGCCACGCTGCTTACCCCCGGAATGCGGAGCAGTTCGTTTCGCAACGTGGCGTTGCGGTTGCCGTATTCGGTATCCATCGGAAAGTTGTACACGCCCTCTTTGGCAAAGCCAAGGTTCATGCGGCTGAGGTAGTCCATCTGCCGCAGATTCACCACCGTACTGATAATGAGTACCAAAGCTGCCGTAAACTGCATCACGATCAGCGTCTGACGGATTGACAGGCCCCGCAACCAACCCGACGCGCTGCTCCGGCGGAACACCGCCAGGGGCGAAAACGACGACAGCACAAAAGCTGGATACAGCCCCGCCAGTGCCGTGAGCAGGCCCAGTAAGCCGAGCAAAGCCAGTACCAAATCAGCCCGGAAATACAATGACGCATCGGTTGGCAGACCGAATAACCTGCCCAGCAGCGGCAGTGCTGTGTAGGCCAGGATCATGCCCAGCACCATGGCAACCAGCACGACAAGAAACGTTTCGGCCAGAAACTGCGCGATCAACTGGCGTTTCCGGCTGCCCAGCACTTTCCGAACGCCCACTTCTTTGGCCCGTTTCGCAGCCATCGCCGACGCAATATTGACGAAATTGATACAGGCCATCAGCAGAATCAGCACCCCCACTAAAACCATGTTCCACAGCCGCTGACGCGGCACGGTCACTGTTTTGGACGAGAATGTGTCAAGGCGTTCATCGTGGTGCAACTCGGCCAGCGGGCTGAGAAAGTTGGTCTTTTTGTCATTGGCATTTGGTTCGTCGTAATGCTTGCGCGAGAATGTCTCCAGAAGCGCGTTAGCTTGGGCAGCCGTAAAATTGGCCGGTAGTTTTACAAAAAGCTGGTCGTTGCTGCTGGTGCTGCCCCAGTTATCGAACCCGCCAAAGCCGAACGACCCCGTTTTGTCGGCGCGTTTGGTTTCGTAGGAGATCACGATGTTCAGCGGAAAGCTGGTGTTTTGGGGTGGGTCGGCCAGTATGCCCCCGACCTGCATCGTGAATTTGTTGTTGATCCGCAGAAACTTACCCACCGCCTGCCCGGCCTCACCAAAATACTTCCGGGCATACGTCTCCGTCAACACCACCACATTGGGCCGGGCCAGCACGCTCGGCTGACCGGCTAACCAGCGAAAATTGAACAGGTTAAAAAATTCCGGCCCGGCCATGAATCCTTCGTCATCCTCGTAAAACTTGGTGGTATAGTTCGTGGCATCGGGTTTGTTACCCAGCACCGTCACCTGCGGGTCGAGCGTGGCAAAGACCGGCACAATGGCCTCCAACTGCGGTAGGTCGGTTTTGAGCGCGGCTGCTACAGGCAGTGGGTTGCCGGACGTAAAGTTCTCGTTACCGTTGGCATAAACCTGCTTCCGCACCACCCGGTAAATCCGGTCGGTATCAGGATGAAACTGGTCGAAGCTGAGGTCGTAGCGTACGGCCATGAACAAGAGCAGGGCAGCGGCCACGCCCACGCTCAGGCCCAGCACGTTGAGGGTTGTAAAACTTCGGTTGCGGAGCAGGTTCCGCCAGGCGATTTTGAGGTAGTTGCGAAGCATAGTGGGTTTGGCTAAATTTGACTTGTCTTTCAATCACTTATCTCATGCAATACGAATTCCCGGTTTCTCAGAAATTTATGGTCATGGACGACGGCACCAATGCACCTCGTTCGCACCAGCGCACTATTGCCCAGCTTACTGCAGGGCTTTATCCACTTTTTCGGGCCGGAACCATTGCGTTGGAAGCACTGCCCGAAACAATGGTCGGCGAATACAACAGCCCGGTACCCGATGTCATTCTCTACGATAATGCGAACGAAACAACGCCGGTCATTATCGAAATCTGCCACTTTAAAGGTGAAAAGAACGACCTCAAAAAAGTAGTCCGGCTCATAGAAGAAGAGGACTACGGCATTCTTGAAGGCTTCGTTTACAATTACAAAACTCAAACTTGGCTTCGATACCGCAACGGTGATGGCGGGCAGGCCACCGAATCGTCGTTCTCGGAGGTGCTGAATCTGGATTTGAGTGCGTTTTTGTGACCATCACTCAGACCGCAATGACTTGACTGGGTTCATCAGGGCGGCTTTGATGCTCTGGAAACTCACCGTCAAGGCTGCCACCAATACCGTTGCACCTATGGCAATGGCGAAAATGCCGGGGCCGAGCGTGATGCGGTAGGCGAACCCCTGCAGCCAGCCGGTCATCACCCACCACGCCAGCGGAGCCGCCAGCACGAACGCCACCGCAATGAGCCGGGCGAACTCGCGGCCAAACAGCCACAAAATGCTGCCCACACTGGCTCCCAGTACCTTCCGAACGCCAATCTCTTTGGTTTTCTGCGCGGCCATAAACAGCACCAGTCCGTATAGTCCCAGGCAGCCAATCAGCATGGCAATCCCGGCGAAGAAATTGACGAGTTTGCCCATCGTTTGCTCCTGCTGGTAGCTACGTTCGATCTGGTCGTCCACAAACTGGCTGCTGAAATACGTGTCGGGATAGACCACGTTGAACTGCTTCTCCAACCGGCTCACGACCTGCTGAAAATTGCCCGTGTGGAGTTGCAGGTTGGCAAAATGGTAGTTTGCGGCCCGCGTTGTCATAAAGAGCGGGGCTATCGGTTGCTGCAGCGTGACCTGATTGAAGTCGTTCACCACGCCCACGATTTCCAGCCGACGGTTATCGCTTTGCAGGATTTTTCCGATGACCTGAGCGGGCTGGCTGAAACCAAGTTTCCGCACCATCGTCTCGTTGACAAGCGTTTCGCGGGCCGTGTCAGACGGGTACAGGTTGCGCCCGGCCACGAGTCTGATGCCATACAGGTTCAGATAATTTGCGTCGATGTCTTTGACGTGCGGAGAAAATTTTTCCTCCTCGGATCGGGTATCGTATTTGATATTGCTTTGGTTTACCCAGCCCGTTTGGGGTGCGCCACTCATCGAATAACTCAACTTCTCGACTTCGGGAATGGCCGTTGCCAGGTTGCGGAAGGTGTTCATCTTTGCCACGTCCTGCCCGGCTATGTTGGGTATCTCAATGGTCAGGATAGCCCGTTTACGGAAACCGAGGTCTTTCTCCTGCACAAATCGAATCTGGCTCGCCACCACCACCATGCCGATGATGAGCATCTGCGAGATGGCAAACTGCGCCACCACCAACCCCCGGCGCACCGAGAACCCGCCCACCTGCCGCGTCGTAATCTTGCCCGCCAACGCCATCACGGGCTTAAAACCCGCCAGCACCAACGCCGGATACACGCCCGATAGCACAATCACACCCAGCACGAGCAACACCAGCCAGCCGATCACCGATGGGTCGAAGTAGAACGTGAATTTGAACGCGCCGTGTATGTACTGCTCCACCAGCCCCAGCCCGGCCCGGAACATCCCGATAGCCAGCCCAGTGGCGACGAGCGTAATCAGGGCCGTTTCGCCCATAAACTGCCCGAACAACTGGCCCTGTGTGCTGCCCATCACCTTTCGCACGCCCACCTCGCGCGCCCGCGCTATAGCCTGCGCCGTTGCCAGATTCACAAAGTTGATGCTGGCCGTCACGATCAGAAAAACACCGATTATGAACAGCGACAGTATCAGCGACTTGCTCACCCCGCCGTAGTCGGTGGCGAAGTGAATGTCGGCCAACGGCTGCATCGGATACCGGATTTTGCCTACCCCGGTCGGGTTATGTTTTTTGACGAACCCCGACATGCCCCGTTCCCAGTCGGCAGCCGTGAACCTGTCGTTGAGCAGCGCAAAGCACTGCGAGTGACTGCTGGTGCTGCCAAAACTCCCGGTAAGCGGTTGCCCGCTGACCTCGGGCAAGGTAGCGTAGGATGGCATGATGTCGAATCCCAAATCGGTGTTGTCCAGATAATCGCGGAACACGCCGACGACGCGGGCGTTGGTGCGTCCGTTGAGTTTGAGTAGTCTGCCAATCACGCTGGTCGCTGTGCCGAAGTATTTCTGCGCGGCTTTGGCACTGATGACGATTGTGTTGGGCTGATTTAAATCCGCCGGGCCACCCGCCAGCCAGTCGTGATCGAAGATTCGGAAATAGGCCGGCTCCACGAACGCGCCCATGATGGTGGCCTCTCTGAATTTTTTGTCCGGCCCTTTCGCCGTCGGCACCGACACCATCGGCTGTTCCCAAACTTCGATCATGGCTAATTGGGCAATGCTGGGGTGGTCAGTGCGAACGGCTTTGCCCATCGGCAACGGCACGCCGGGCGTATGAAAATCGCCGTCGGGGGTTTTAAAGATCGATACAATCCGGTAGGTCCGGTCGTAATTTCGGTGATGGGTATCGGTGGCGAAGTGATACCGGACGAGGGCGAAAATGAGCAGCGCACCGCCCATGCCGAGGGCCAGCCCAACGACGTTGATACCGGCATAGGTGCGGTTTTTCCAGAGATTCCGCCAGGCGATTTTGAGGTAGTTTCGGAGCATGAGCTGATCTGGGTTTTGGTTGTTAGCACTAGTGGCGCAATCGCCGTGCCAGCATCAAAAACCCCCAAATCAGGCCTGATTCGGGGGTTTCGGTCGTTCACAGTGTCCGTAATCGGACAGTCGGCGTTCGGAATCGGACACTCCGCACTCCGGCCAGTCGGTTCTCACCTTCGGCGGCATCAGCACCCTGGCCGACTTCGGGAATTGTCACCTCCGGCTCGAGTTTAAGTGGGGTACCAAACAATTAATGGCCTCCCAAACTCGGTCAGCCCCGCAACAGTGGCCTGATCTACCACAACGTTGGGGGCGCGCGGCACGCCGATGCTCTGGATGGAATCATTCGAGTATTAGATTCAATCCGAAGGAGCCGACGTGTTTTACCGAAATATCCAACTGCGCGACATCACGACATTACCCGCCGAACTGCACTACTGGTAATGCTGGGTTCTGGTAAGTCGGTTCGCACTTCGAGCCGGTAACCAACGCCGTGTACGGCCACAATCCTGACGGCGGGGTGGGGTTGCAGGTATTTCCGCAAATCGGCGAAATTCCATTCACTCCGCAAACTGATCGCTGGGTTCATCAAGGCGGCTTTCAGGCTCCGAAACCAGCCCAATGATATTGACTGCCGAATTGACGTTGTTGCGAACAAGGTTCCAACAAAAGCCGAACTACTAATGGGGCAACCCGGCAAGTAGAAAATCGGGGCAACCGGAATTTCCCTATCAATCAACTCCCATTGCTATGAAACCCTTGCTTCTTTCTGGTCTGTTGTTATTATGTTGCTTTGGCAACCCCTTTGCTCAACCCGGCCCTGCCACCAAAACCTACACCTACCTCATTTTTCACAAACTTGCGCATAGCCTGACCATTGCCGATGCGCTGCCCGTTGAGGGGGAGTGGAAAGCCATAAACCAGGCCGCTGTTGATGAAGGCAAGCTTATTGACTGGCACATAATGGTGAAGCAATTCAGCTCAAACCCCAACACCAGCGAATACGATTGTGGTAGATTTTATGAAACTACGCGATCCAATGGCCGACTGGGCCCCTGCGGCAGCGTTGCTGAAACAGGCCGGAACCGCGCAGATAGAGCAGAAACGGCCGGGGGCTGGAGCTTTTCGGCCCTGATGGTACCCAACGGCAGCGAAAAAGGCTACGGTTTTGCCATAGCCCGGCCTATGCCGAACCCGATAATATTGACCGAAATGAGCGATTCAAAATTAGTAAAACAGGTAGCCCGAACATTTGATGTAGTACGGCAGGAGATATTCCGCTTCGAGCAGTTTACCACGCGCCCAACAGCAGCTAAATAGTTAATAATCAATTCATGGAAAGACGAATAGCCCTTGAACAACTGGCTCTGGTAACGGGCAGTTTAATAGCTCTCCCGGCCTGGGCCAATGCCTGGACGCGCACATCGCTTCCTGTGGGAAAGGCCTTACTGACCGATTCCCAAAGCGACCTGCTAACCAGACTGATTGATACGCTCATTCCAGCGTCTGACACGCCGGGAGCCAAAGACCTGGCCGTACCCGATTTTGTGCAACGGATGGTGGCCGATTGTTACGAGCCAGCCATACAGCAAAACGTAAAAGATGGCTTGGCAGCCGTTGATGCGCTGGCCCAGGAACGATTCAACCAGTCGTTCTCGGCTTGCGATGCGAACCAACGCATGGACGTACTGAAGGCGATGGAGCAATCGCCCGAAAAGCCCCGTAAAGACGTTTACGCCCTGATTAAAAACCTGACGATTCAGGGGTACACTACGTCGGAGTATGTCATGACGAAATTCCTGAATTATACCATGATCCCCGGTCATTTTTACGGTTGCGTACCGGCTCCGGTGGTGGCTAAATAACGCTTAACAACATGGCAAACCTTGCGGTTGACGCACAAAAACAAAACTCGTTCGATGCTATCGTCATCGGATCGGGCATTAGCGGGGGCTGGGCCGCAAAAGAACTGACCGGCAAAGGCCTGAAAACGCTCGTGCTGGAACGGGGCCGCGATGTAAAACACGTAACCGACTACCCGACTGCCAATCTGAACCCCTGGGAGTTCCAGCACCGGGGCCAGGTGCCGTTGGCCGTGCGCGAACAGTACGGCAACATCCGCTCGTTTGTGCGCGAAGAAACCCTGCACTGGGCTATCAAACCCGACGAGCAGCCATTTGTCGAAGAGCAACCCTTCACCTGGACGCGCGGCTACCACGTGGGCGGCAAATCACTGCTGTGGGCGCGGCAAACCCAGCGGTGGAGCGACCTGGATTTCGATGGCCCGGCCCGCGATGGGTTTGCCGTTGAGTGGCCCATCCGCTACGCCGACATTGCCCCCTGGTACAGCTACGTGGAAAAGTTTGCCGGGATTTCGGGAAATAAAGACGGGCTACCGCACCTGCCCGACGGCGAGTTTCTGCCACCCATTGAGCTGAACTGCGTAGAATCGCATTTGCAGGGTAGCATCGCCAAAAACTACAAAGACCGCCAGCTGATTCAGGGGCGTTGCGCCCATATCACCAAACCACAACCCATTCATAACCAACAGGGCCGGGCGCAGTGCCAGCACCGGAATCTGTGCGTTCGGGGTTGTCCGTTCGGCGGGTATTTCAGTAGTAATGCCTCTACGCTACCCTGGGCCGAACGTACCGGCAACATGACCCTGCGGCCCCATTCGGTAGTGCATTCGATTATTTACGACGAGAAAAAAGGCAAGGCTTCGGGTGTGCGCGTGGTTGATGCGAATACGTTGCAGATGATGGAGTTTTATGCCAACATCATTTTCGTGAACGGCTCGGCGCTGAACAGCAACCTGATTCTGCTCAACTCAACCTCCAGCCGGTTCCCGAACGGCCTGAGCAACGACAGCGGGCTGCTGGGCAAATACGTGGCCTGGCACAACTACCGGGGTAAAATTTCAGCGCAGTTTGACGGCTTCCTCGACAAAACTACTGATGGCAAAAACCCCAGTAATGGCTACATTCCGCGTTTCCGCAACCTGTATAAGCAGGAAACGAGCGGTCCGGCGTCCCGGTTTCTACGGGGCTACGCCGTGGGTGTGGGCGGAGGCCGGGGTATGAACTCAAACCGCAACGGTATGGGCCTCGACCTGAAAGAACAGTTACTGCACCCCACCTTAGGACCCTGGCACGTGAGCGGCTGGATGATGGGAGAAACCGTCCCGAATGAGCAAAACCACGTTCGGCTCGATGCTAATCTAAAAGACAAATATGGCATTCCGCAGCTCGTTGCGTCGGGGAAATGGACCGACAACGACGACAAAATGGTGAAAGATTTTATGGAGCAGATGACGGAAATGTTCACGGTAGCCGGATTTGTAAACATCAGAGCCGAAGATACCCACGCCAATCCGGGCTCCGACATTCACGAGATGGGGGGCGTTCGTATGGGCAAAGACCCGAAAACCTCGCTGTTGAACAAGTGGAACCAGTTGCACCACTGCAAAAACGTGTTTGTGACCGACGGAGCCTGCCTGACCTCAACCAGTACGCAAAACCCATCGCTGACCTACATGGCTATTACGGCGCGGGCGGCAGATTTTGCCGTGAGTGAATTGAAACGCAAAAACCTTTAACCCAAATCTCTAAAATTTATGTGCAACAAAACTGCATTCCGGCTATCCGTGGCCGTTGCCCTGTCGCTTGGGCTATTCGGCCCTGTTTCGGCCCAATCGGGGAAGTCCATTTACACGTTTCCGCTGGGACTTCAGACCTACACCTACCGCAATCAGTTCCCGAAAGATATTCCCGGAACACTTGACCTGATCAAATCACTGGGATTCAAAGAAATTGAAGGCGGTGCGCCGAAGGGCATGACCAACGAGGAGTTCAAAAAACAACTCGACGAACGGGGCATTAAGGTCACCTCGACCGGCATGGGATACGAGCCGATTGTGAAAGACCCCGAAGCCGCCGTAAAACAAGCCAAAGCCCTCGGTGCCTCGTTTGTAATGGTGGCCTGGATACCGCATCAGAAAAGTAATTTCTCGTTAGAGAACGCGAAGAAAGCCGTCGAAGATTTTAACCGGGTGGGTAAAGTGCTGGCAGACAACGGTATCACGTTCTGCTACCACAACCACGGCTTCGAATTTCACCCGACCACCGCCGTAGCCGAACCAGGTGCCACCCTGTTCGACTACATAGTTCAGAACACCAACCCACAGTACGTATCGTTTGAGATGGACGTACTGTGGGCTACGCACGGTGGGGCCAACCCGGTTGCCTTGCTGAAAAAGTACGGTAGCCGCTTCAAACTCATGCACCTGAAAGACCTGAAAAAAGGTATCAAAGGCGACCTGAGCGGTGGCACCCCGCCCGAAAACGACGTGGTGCTGGGCGAAGGCCAAACCGATTTTCCGGCCTTGTTCAAAGAAGCCAAGAAAGCGGGCATCAAGCACTATTACATCGAAGACGAAAGCAACCACGAAGACACCCAAGTGCCGTTGAGCATTGCATATTTGAAAGGGTTGAGGAAGTAACAGGAGAAGTTTGACGTTGCTACGCGCTGCCATTGAGGGGGGTGATTCTTAGGAACACTCCCCTCAACATCAAAAAAACCAATAGCCAAACCCGTTAATTATTCAACAACACACTGCCACTACTGACCGACAGCACCACCGGAACGCCACTGCCGTTGAGTTTGCCCCGAACGCGGTGTTTCTTGTATGCTTAGCCATCGCTACCACCGCAAGCCCTAATGAGCCAATTTAACGACCTTTGGGCTTGGGTCTTTCCACTACCAGCATGGGGTTTCTTTCCCGTTCTTTCAAGTAATTGGCATACCCGGCTTCGGTCATCAGCTCCATTTGGAACAAATACCCCTCTGGCTGACGGGCGTTTTTGTGTACATAGCTCCCCCAAAACGAAGCAATATGGCTCGCTTTCAACGAGGTTTGGGCAAAGCTACGAGTTCGCTTACCATCAACCCAAACCCCAAATTTTTGTTAGTGTAAATTTTCCGTTGCAAAGTTCCGATTCTGTGCCGTTAATACAGCGAGTGAGTTAGACCCAGATGGTGACCAACTCATGGCTTTTTCCTTTTGCCTTCTCGCTACGATCTGATCAACCGTCTTTTCCATCCGGCCAGAACCTATAACTTTACACGCTTCTTTACGCCGTTTATAATCAATAATATAATCTATGTTTTTCTCAATATAGCCTATTAATTCTTTGCATTTGTCTGCATTTTTTACTTTATAAAGATTTAGCGTTTCTAACGCTTCACGACCTCTACCATTCCACAGAAGATGATTTAATTCTTGAATGTACTCAACCTTTGCCGATTTATTAGGAGCTATCATGCTCATCAAATCTTTGACTTTTTTCTGTAAATGATACCAATCCAAAATATGCGTGTAGCTTTGGGAAAATAACGTATTACACCGATTTTTAATCGTTCTTGAACCGTCACTTATAACAACAATATTGATAGATTTTCCGCCATAGTAGGCCTTTAGTTTAGCCTCTGCGAGGTCTGTCAGGCTTACGTTTTCTGCTGCAACTACGCACTCATACCCTTCCTTGGGCCGGGCCAATAGAATCATATCCGTTGTCGTTCTTTCTTTTCCGATTTTTGCTATTTTATCTCTTTTGCTTTTTTGCTGGCTTACAGAAATTCCATCTTCAAACCACATAACTTCCTTATGTTCAGAGTTATATATATCAGACAACTCTAAAATTGGACTTGCCAACGAACGACTATTCGTAATTAGTTCAGTTTGTTGAATGCCTATTTTTTTAGCCTTTGAACGCACTATTTCTTGAATATGTTGATCGCTCATTGAAACACCTGCACAACGTTCTAATGTAAACTCAGAGACTGATGAGTAACTCATTTTAGTAGCACAATGCGAAACGAATTCAGCGGCAGCGGCCGACCGTCAGTTTAGGCGTATAATAACTACCTTCTTCTTTGAAAAAACCTGCCAATGAAAAATAATTCATAGAACCGTCTACTCCTTTAAATCGATTTAACTGAAAGTCAAAACTTCCATTTATTGTTTTGACTTTAACCGGATACGAACCATTACTACGAACTCTGTTATCCGTACCCGTCACTATTTTTTTTAAAAGTTGCTTGACAATCTTCCAGAAAAATCTTTGTGATTTCAGGGAGCATCAGTTTTCGAAATGACTCTACTTCCGATTCAATAGTATCTAAACTATCTATTCCATTTTCAACAAATGTTTCCCGTGTTCCAATTTCTTCACCTAAATCGTTATAGATTACCAACTTAATACGTGCCATGAGTTTTTTGCCTAAATTTAGTACTTTGCAACGGAAAATTTACACTAACAATTAAATTCATTAGTGACGGAAGTGGGCTGATAAACAACAAATTTTCGGACAATTCCTTTTGGCCCAATGCTATCAAACCAATATACGAACGGCTCAATTTCAGTAATCGGATAAACGGGCTTATCCATTACGCAGTCAGCAACCCATCCCGCATCAATACCTCCCGAATTCGCTCGCCGAGCTTGTCGGAGGCTTTCATCAGCGGTAGCCGTACTTCGGACGAAATGAAGCCCTGAATTTCTAAGATTTTCTTCACACCAACGGGGTTGCCTTCTTCATAAAGCAGCGGATCAATCTGCAAAAAATGAGACAGTTCGTGACGCGCCGTGACAAAATCACCGGCTAAAGCCGACGCAATCAGGGCCGAAAACTTAGCTGGGAACGCATTCGCCACTACCGACATCACCCCCACCCCACCGATGCTGATGATTGGCACGGCCTGAATGTCGTCGCCGGAGATGAGCAGAAAATCGGCGGGCTTGTCACGGGCGATTTCTATGCACTGCTCAATCACGCACGAGGCTTCTTTAACGCCAATAATATTCTCGTGTTGAGCCAGTGTACAGATCGTTTCGGCGGTCATGTTGATGCCCGTTCTGAACGGAATATTGTAGAGAATGACCGGCACCGGCGACGCATCGGCGATGCGCTTAAAATGCTCGATTACGCCCCGCTGACTGGGTTTGTTGTAGTACGGGCAAACCGACAGCATGGCTGAAACCCCGGCCAAATCAGTCTCTTGAATCGTTTGTAACACCTCGGCGGTAGCATTGCCGCCTATGCCATACACAATGGGCAGGTTACGCGGGTTATTTTCTTTCAGGAAGGCCAGCAGTTGGGCTTTTTCGGCTTTGGAAACCGTTGGTGATTCGCCGGTGGTGCCTTGCAGCACAATATATTGAATGCCCCCGTCAGACACGTGCTGAACGACGCGCCGGAAGCCCTCGAAATCAATGTCGTGGTTAGTGGTGAATGGGGTAACGATGGCAACGCCGGTGCCGTGAAAGCGAGAATGGGTCATTTGATTGCGATTGTATTACCGCAAAGTTAAACCGATAGGTCTGTTCTTTCCCTGAGCGGGAGTCAGCTCGTCGTCGAAGACGATGAGCGACGCATCCGTTTCGGCGATGCGCAAAGTCAGCTCCTCGATTTTTCCTTTGCCGAGGTAGGTTGCCGGATTTGGGCGCTCGATCTGCTGTGTGAGCTGACCCACGACCATCCCGCCGGCTGTG
>JBBRUV010000031.1:0-21128 GCA_038247465.1 Cytophagales bacterium | reverse complement strand
GGTCAGCGCACGCGCTCCGTTTTTGTTGTCGAAGGTCTCATACCGTGCGCCCAAGCCAAATTTATCGGTGATGGCGTAGTTGGTATATACCGCCACACCGCTCCAGCTCTTGGCCGTTGCCGGGCCGCCATAGCCCTGATAATCACCTTTTTGTGAACCAGCGGCTGCATTCAGGCCGAGAAAAAACTTGGACGTAACCTGGTAGGTAGTCGTCAGGTCATAGAGCGAGTAGTTGGAATTGTCGGCTTTGGTACCGTTGATGTCTTCTGAGGCTTCGTTGGAGACAATGCCGTTCAGATAGACGTTCCAGCCCGACAGGGGCGAGTAGAAGAACTGCCCGATAAGCCCCTTTTTCTTGTTGTTGTCGAACAGGTTGTCCACGTTATTCACCAGCCCAAGCATCAGGTACGCCCGGTCACTGAATACATACTGGCCTTTCACCCCGATGTGATAAAACGGCCCGTTGTTAAACAGGTTCGAGAGCGAGTAATTATAATTGACCGGTGCGTCAATGACTTCGTAGCCGATGTGCGTACCGAACTGCCCCGCCGTGAAGGTCAGTTTCGGCGACGCTTTCAGGGTGATATACGCCTGCTTGATGGCCAAAGCCGTGGAGCCGGGGCCGATTGGCCCGACAGCGTTACCGTAATTGCCGAGGTCAGAGAATGGCCCGAAGGTGAGGTCCATCACCGCATCTACTTTGCTGGAACTGTACACGGCTTTGGCCTGAATCAGCCCGATACCAAACTGCCCGGCCCGCTGATCAAACGCCCGTGCGTTGCCCACGCCTTCGCCATTCAAACCGAGGTTGGACTGACTCTTGGGGTTGTTAAAGTTACCGATGTAGTAGGTATCCATGTAGCCAGAGAAGGTGAATTTCCCCGTAGCGGCTGATGTTGAATCCTGCGCGTGAAGAACTACTGTACAAAACGTACAAGCTATTAGTAAAATCAGTTTCTTCATAATTTAATTTTGTCGTATAGTGATTCTGCCAATGATTATTGGTTCTGCAAAGATTATAACCATATTTTTCTATTGCAAGAGGGTGGGTCATATTTAAAGATGATTTTGACAAAAAAGCCAAAAAATCTTTAAAACATCTTAAAGTTTAAGCATAATATCTAATATTAGGATAAAAAAATGAATAGAACAGCATTTTTTGTATTGCGATAAAAACAAAAAAACCGACCCAGTTACGGGTCGGCTGCTTTGTTCTTGTCGCGGCTTTCGTCATTCCGACGACAGGAGGAATCTATTTGGCCTTGAAACGTAGATTCCTCCTGTCGTCGGAATGACAAAAGTTATGCAAGCTACGCTTCGGCGTGGAGCCATGCTTTTTTGGCGAGCAACGTCTCTTCGTCTTCAACCCGGTCAGGGTCCGGCACGCAGCAGTCAACCGGGCAAACGGCCGCGCATTGTGGTTCTTCGTGGAACCCCTGACACTCCGTGCATTTATCGGAGACGATATAATAAAACTCGCTCGAAACGGGTGACTGTGGCGCTTTACCCGCAATCACGGTGCCGTCGCCGAAGTCAACTTCGTCTAATTTGGTGCCACCGCTCCATGTCCACTCCATACCTCCTTCATAGATGGCAGTGTTGGGACATTCGGGTTCGCAGGCCCCGCAGTTGATGCACTCGTCGGTGATCATGATTGCCATAGCCGGTACAGATTTATTGCGTAGTTAAGATTTGATTCCTGAAATTGGACAACAAATATAATTATTTAAAGGTTGGCGACAAACCAATTTTTTATTTCGCCCGTTGGAATATCATGACTCTTTCTGAACGTATTCATGCTTTGGCAGCTCTTGGCGCGCACCTCCACTCGGCAGCGGCCCAACCCGAACTGACCGAAATTGCCCACCGCGCTCACAGTAAAAACAACTGGTTTACGCCCGAAACCGTCCTGAAATCGCTGCAAGCCATTGCCAGCGATTTTTTAGATGCCGATAAACTCACCGATTGGGTTGGCCGATATGCGGTAAATGCACCGCTGACCGATGACACTACGCATACCGTCGGTATGGTGATGGCAGGCAACATTCCGGCGGTTGGCTTTCATGATCTGCTGTCTGTACTGATAAGCGGTCACCGGGCATTGGTCAAGTTAAGCTCCTCCGATTTTGTACTAATCCAATACTTAATACAAAAAATAAATGAATTAGCGCCTGATCTCGGTCAACGAATCGAAGTTGCCGACCGGCTCAACGCGGCAGATGCCTATATCGCGACCGGCTCCGACAACACGGCCCGCTATTTTGAGTATTACTTCGCCAGCAAACCGCACATCATCCGCCGAAACCGCACCTCGGTAGCCGTACTGATGGGCGAAGAAACCCCCGACGAATTTGCCCGGCTCGGTAACGACCTGCTCGATTATTATGGTCTCGGTTGCCGTAATGTCTCAACGCTGTTTGTACCCGAAAACATAGACGGTAGCCCCTACGATGTTGTGCCGTTGCTGCAAACCCTTGACCCACGCCTTGACGAGTTCAGGAATCACCACAAATACCTGAACAATTACGACTATAACAAGTCAATCCTGCTCATCAATGGCACCCCGCACTTCGACAACGGCTTTCTGCTCCTTACGCCAACGCCGGGCGACAGTTTAGTGTCGCCGATTTCGGTGGTTTTCTACCGCCACTACCGCGATCAGGCCGATTTGTCCCGGCAATTGGCGGCCTGCGCGGATAAGATTCAGGTCGTTGCGTCGGCGCAGGCCGGTTCGGGCCGGGGCTGGTATCCCGGCTCGGTGGCGTTCGGGCAAACCCAGCGGCCGGCCCTCACCGACTACGCCGATGGCGTGGACACGATGGCGTTCTTGGCTTCGCTCCAGTCCCAGACCACCACAATCCATTCTTCGCCCGCCGTGATTTCATAAAACCGGGCGATGGGCCGGAAACCCACCCGTTCATGGGCGCGGATGGAGCGCGTATTCCGGGCCGAAATATCGGTGACAAGCAGTTGGTAACCAGACTGGTAAACGGTTTGGTGGTAGGCATACATCGCGTCGAAAATGCCCTGCCCCCGGTAGCCATCGGCCACGCAAACCTGCCCCATCACGTAGTACGGAAACCCGTTCAGGGGTTTTTCCTGATACGTCAGCGTGTCAATCTGATCGAACAGCGTACCGAGTTCGGGGATAAACTGCCGCATATCGGGCGTAGTAACAAGGGCATACCCAACCACCGTTTCGCCGTCTTTAGCGACAACACTCGGCGCGGCTTCGTGCATTTGCTGCATCTGGGCAAGGGTGTATTGCAACGTTATAAACCCCTGATCGGCCTGCACATCGGCAGATAGATTGCGTTTCAGGTTTTGTTGCTGGAGGGCCAAAATGCCGCGCAGGTCGGCTTCGGTTTGGGCGGTTGTGATGGTCGGCATGCTAAAAATCAGATGAGGTCGAATACCAGTTTGGCGGCCCCGCCGAGTTCGATTTGGTCGCCAGCACGGAGCAGATACGCCATATCTGCCATGTCGGCCCGCGTTACGGTGTCGTCGGCGTGCAGAATTTTGGTTTTGTTGCCACCCGCTGGCAGGCCCCCCGTATCGGCGATCAGCACGTAGCGTTGGCGGTCGGTTTCGTAACGGATGGTGGCATGAAACCGGCTCACAGCCCCGTTTGTGTCCGTTTGTTGTGGGTCAAGGCCGGGGTCATCGTCGGTCAGAAATACAATATCGTTGGTCCGAATCCGGCCCGACGGGGTTTGCGCCGTTCGGCCCCGCCCAATGCAATAGCGGTCTTTCTGCCCTGGATCAAGCTGATAAACAGGCTGTTCGGTTTGCCCGACGAGGGTTGTTAGTTGCGCTAATCCCTGACTAGAAAGCAGCGTGGACGGTACGTCTGTTCTCGCCTTCACCGGCACTGCCAGTCCCAGCCGTCCTTGCCGAAACGTACAGTCTGGCAATTCGTCCCGGAAAAACTCAACCGTCAGCGTCCAGTTTGGCGGAAGTTGAATGTACTGATTCACTAATTGCCGGTTGAGTTCGCGCTGAAATTTGCCCGGCTCACCGCTCCACACCGCCACCTGACACAGCGTTTCATCGGCGGGTGTTTCGGCCCAAATGCACAATCTCAGTGATTTAGGGGCCGCGCCGGGTTCGTTTTGGTAAGGCCGCAGGGCTTCGACCACAAACCGCAATACGTCGTCGCGCTTTTGTTCGGCGGGGGGCAAACCGGGGCCGGGCGGGCGGGTTGACGTTGGGAGAATCGGTTTGGGTTCCGGGGGCACTTCGTCGGGCGCGGCAGGCTGCGAATGTGCCGGGCCGAGACCGAAAGCGTTTTTTAGGTTTTGCAGGAAAGGCATATAGAAATTTCAGGAAGGAGGTTTGTTAAGTTGAACCACGTAAATCATCGGTGTACCGTCCGGCAGTGAGACGCAACACAGTGCGTCTTCTCCTGTCAAAAACTCCCCAAATACCCTTTTTCGTTCAATAACGGAGCCACCACCGCGTTTGCCAGCGCTACGGCTTCTGCCGATGAGTTACCCAGTTCGATGCGGATGCTGACTACCGTTCGGGAGCGGCCATCGGGCGTGGGCGCGAAAAACACGTACCAGCCATCGTTCCGTTTGCGCCCGGCTACCATGCGTTCGGGCGTTCCGGTTTTGCCCGCTACCCGCGCTACGCTGATTTTTGCCCGCCCGGCAGTTGGGTTCGACTGCTCAATCATAAACGTCTGCAATTGACTGGCGTAACCAGCTTGCCGGGCAACGCGCTGACCTTCAGTAGGTAACACTAATTTTCTGGCCCGGCGCAGCAGGTAACGAGACGGTTGCAGAATGCCGCCGTTGGCAATGGCGCCGGCCAGGCGCCCCAACGCTGCCGGGGTGCTCGTGAGTTGCCCCTGCCCCCAGGCCAATCCCGAAAACTCGCTTCGGTAGCGTTTGGGGTAGCGCGTAATCTGATAAAATCCCCGGTTTACGACAAATGACGAATCGCGCCAGTGCTGCCGAATTTGGGTGCGGTCGGCTTCGGTATGCGTGTTAGAAAAGGTGTAACCGCCGACAAAATCAATGTTCATGCCGGTTGCGAGGTATAAATCAGCAAGTTGATCATCCAACACCAGTTCGTTGGCGAGCCGGATAAAATAGACGTTGCTCGACCGGACAATCGCCTGACGCATCGCCACCGATTCGCCACAGGGTTCTGATTCGGCGCGGCCCCGGCGGATAATCTCTTCACAACCAATGCGGTACGTTGTTTGGGCGGCTGATTCTCCGGCTTTGTTGAATCCGGCCATCGCCGTCAGAATCTTGGCCGTTGAGCCGGGTGCAGTGGGGTAGGTCAGTCCCAGATCGCGCTCGGTAACGGGATACGGCAGTTTTTGACGGTCTGTATCGGTCAAGAGCAAGGCGTCGGGCGCGGCCAGATTAGGCAACGGATTCAGGGCCGAAGCCAGCACATCGCCGGTTTTGGCATCGCTCACCACGACCGAAATACGCTTGTTTCGGTAATCAGAACCGGCCAGCGCGTTTTGCAAAGACACCTGCAAATCAGCGTCAACGGCCAACTGAATGTCGCGGTTGCGGGCTTTGCGGTCGGCCACTTCGCGGCTATCGAGTCCGGCCCGGAGAGCCGGAGCCAATTCGCCGTAGTCGTACACCGACAAACTGCGGGCCTGCCGAACCGGCGGACTGAATCGGTCGGCGCGGTAATCGGTGGTGACGAGCGTATTTTTCTGCGGACGGTTGTCAAAACCCCGCAACTCGCTCAGGTGCGTGGCCTCGGCGAAATAACCGTTGGCCTGCCCCCAAAACAACCCCGTATTCTGGTCGCCAATCCAATAAAATAAGTGTTCGCCGAAGGGATAATACCGTTGGAGCCGTTTGTGAGCCAGGGCTTCGAGACGGGCCGGGTCGAGTTCGGTTTGCCGGAGCCGGGGCAGATTATGCCGAACGCTGTCTGCCGAAGACGTTGCCAAAAGCAGGCCGTTTCGGTCATAAATCGTACCAGCGGCCAGCGCACGGGTCAGCCGTTCGATGCGTGGATTGTAGCTATACACCGGGTCGCCGTTGCGGGTCACGACGCGGGCGGGCCGCACGATGTAGTCATCGGCCTGCCAACTGATAATCGGCAACAGCCAGCCAATCAAAATCAAAACCCCGGCCAAAAATCCGGCAATGCCAACCGTCAGCACCGCGTCGTAGTGGGTTTCGAGGTATTCGCGCTGCACCGTTTCGCCGGGCCGACGCGCCACGCTGAACACCACGCCCATTGCCATCAGGTTGATAATCAGCGATATTTTGCCATAACTCAGAAACGGAACGCTGATGCCGGTAAGCGGTAACAGCCCCAGCGAGCCACCCGCGATGAGCAAAAACTGAACGCCGGTGGCAATGGCAATCCCGGCCACCAAGAAAAAGCTGAACGGCTGCCCGGCGCGTCGGGCGTGCAGAAATGTGCGGTGAAGGAGCATAAAGACGAGCAACAATACCGCTACCAGCCCCAGCCCGCCGATTTGTTCGGCCATGCTCGGCAACATCATGTCGGTGTGGGCGGCTGGCAGCGTATTGGTCGCGCCCCTGCCCAACCCCTGCCCGGCAAAACCGCCCGAAGCCAGTGTCCAGAAACTGTGGGCAAGGTGGTCTCCGCCATAAACGTCGTTGTTCCAGGGATTTAACCACATCGCTTTGCGGTCGGCCAGACGGTCGCCAACAAACGGAAGCTGGTCGCCAAAGGCAAACGCGGCCATGACCAAAATCAGCAACACCGGGGCTTCGGCCAGCAACGCCAGCCAGCCGAATCGGGTATTGGAACGCGCTTCGCCCCGCCAAATCAGGTAGCCAATCAGCGCAGCAACGCCAATCAGCGTGGCCCAACCCCCCGGCAACAGCCAGAGCATCAGGCCATAACCCACGCCCGTTGCCAGCAATACGGGCAGGTTGCCCCGGGCAATGCTGTAAAAAATCAGGAACGTAAAACAGACCACGAGGGCCGGTCCCATATCGCCGAGGAGCAGGTAGATCACTAAGAGCAACCCCGTTCCGACGAACGCGCCGAGGCTGATACCGAGCCGCCAGCGCAGATCGGGGAGTTGCCGGATTTGCTGCTCATTAGCCGCGAAAAAGCCCGCCAGAAACAACAGCAGCAGGTATTTGGTGATTTCGCTGGGTTGGAACGTTAGCCCCAACAGCGACAGATTGACCCGAACGCCACTGCCTTCCGGCCCGGTTCCGGCCAGCAGCGTGAGCAATGCCAGCCCGAGAGCCAGCGCGAGCCACGTCCATCCTGACAGCCGGAATGTTTGCCGGGTACGAAACGCAGCGAGCGGGTCGAACTGCCACATCGCGTAAAACCGACCGATGTTCAGTTGAGACAGCACCGTCATCCCGGCCAGCCCCAGCCAAACGCCCTGCACGGCCTGCCCGGCAAAAACGGTATCCTGCACCGGGTTTTGCAGGGCCAATAACGTCAATACCGATAGCCCGGTGAGGAGCATCAATATCGGCAACAGCAGCGCGTCGGGATGAAACCGCCGGAACGACCACACGGTATGCACGGCCCAGAACGCAGCCAGAAATGCGGCCACAATCTGCCAGAACACCGCCCGGAACTCGCCCGGTGTGCGAACCGTAAACGCCTGATCGGCTTTGAGTTGACCGTAAATTGTTGTGCCGATGAGCCGCAAGCGGTGCGGGCGGCCCGTGAAGGTGGCTGTTTCAGAACCTGATAAATTAGTTGTGCCGCGCCGGGAGCCAAATTCATACCCCGGTTTGAGTGGTATCGCGCTGTATGCCAGCCTATTGGTTAGTCCCGTAAACGCAAATTGTCCATCGGCATCGGTGCGGGCGTAGGTAAAACGGTCGGGCAGCGCTCGGTCGGGGAGGGCTGCGTTCAGTCGCGTTCGGTCGGGGAGGGTATCGGGTCGGGCCGGGTGGCGTTTGAGTTGCACCAGCACTGCGGCCATCGGTTGCCCGTCGGTGGTGACGCGGCCCGATAATTCGCCGTTGCCGGGGCTGCCCTCGCCGTTGCCCGCGCTGACGATTGCCGGATACGATTTTGGCTTGTTGAGTTCCTGCCGGTACAGCACCGAATCGAAACCCATCTGCTGCCGCGACACCCGCAACCGGCTCCGAAACTCCTCGCCCCCGATGGGGCTGCGCCACGCTACCGGAGCCAGCACCGCAAAACTGCGTTTGTTGATGCCGCCGAGGTTATCCAACGCGTTGTTTTGGCCCAGTTTGGCGGGCAATGAATCGGTAATGAGTTTGATGTCGGCGGGGTCTTCGAGGTAGTTGCCGGACGTGAGCAGGTTCCGCAGTGAATCGGGATTTAGGCCATGTTCGGCCCGGCCCGATTGCAGGTTAGTGGCTTGCCCGGTGGCATAGCCCTGTTCTATTTTTTCTAAGCCGGGCTGGAGGTTGGCATAGAGTCGCCAGAATAAACCGAGCAGCAGGAGGGTGGTAAGCAGGAGGTACGCGCGTTCGTGGTGGAGGGGCATGGTGGGAAACGCTTGCTCGGTTATGGCTGACGTTGTTTGGGCTGAATATCCAGCACAAAATCGGTTGAAACACCACCCGATTCGGCAATTTCCGGAATCGTCAGTTTTCCCAGTACCAGTAGCCGGGCTACCAGGTTCTGTTTTTCTTCTTCTCTGGCCTTATTTTCTCCGTCTCTGGCCTTGCGTTGGCCCCGGATGTAAAGAACATCTTTTGCTTCGTTGATGTATTCGGCGATGCTGTTCATTGTTTTGTCTATTTGAGTTTCTAAGTTACGCAATTGCGCCAAGACCCGCAACTGCTGGAAGTACCGTTTTAACGAAAAATCACCCTGCGCCGTTTTGTCAATTCGCCGAATAACTTCGCTGACAACGGTTTCGGGGCTTTGTTGCCTGAAACCGGCCAGAATTGCCAGTAGAACTTCTTCCGTATTCTCTTGCTTTGCTAAATGCTCTGTTCCCGCGTTCGATTACGTTGCCACATTATTCCCGCGTGAAATTAATTGGCAAGGTATATTTTACCCGTACCGGACTACCCGACGCTTTACCAGCTCGCCATTTTGGCATTGACTTTACCACTCGAATGGCTTCTTCGCCCGTG
The DNA here is from genome assembly GCA_038247465.1 of Cytophagales bacterium. Taxonomy (GTDB): domain Bacteria; phylum Bacteroidota; class Bacteroidia; order Cytophagales; family Spirosomataceae; genus JBBRNH01. The sequence continues at coordinate 12,081 of JBBRUV010000031.1, read as the reverse complement.
CCAAAACCGAGTCCTTTCTGCATCGTAAACCAAAAACTTAGCGCGACCGTCTCCACCGGATCAGTCTTTCGAGCAACGATGAATGGTCAGGCAAACTCTTGCCAGATTGGGATTCGCGGCTGTGCGGGTCGGCGTCGGTCAGAAATTTGAAGGGTTCGGGGGTTGGTTCGGCCACCGTTGCTGATACCGCTGTGAGGGGGATAATCCGTCTCATAAACATCGTCTGCTCGCCGATGATGCCTGCCTGTAGCCGCTCCACATCGGCCTGCCGCAAGAGTAGTTCCAGCTCGCGGGCATCGCGCAGCCGGTCGGCGGGTTGCTTGGCTAATAACTTAGTCAGTAAAACGCTCAGGCTGGCGGGCAATTCGGCGTTTTGAACAAGGGTCAGCGGGGCCGGGGCTTCGCGCATGACCCGGTTAATAAACGTGCCTAAGCCCGTGCCGTCGCCCATCGAAAACGGCACATTGCCGCCTAAACATTCGTACAGCACCACACCAAGCGAGTAAAAATCACTGGCGATGCCCACTTCTCTGGGGTTATCGAACTGCTCGGGCGAGGCATAGTCGTAGGTCATCATAGACTGCCCGGTTTTGGTGAAATTAGCCTGTTCGCGCAGGCGGGCCACGCCAAAATCGGTCAGCAGAAAATGAAATTCACCGCTTGCCAGCTCCCGATACAGAATGTTTTCGGGCTTGATGTCGCGGTGAACAATGCCCGCCGGATGAATAACTTTCAGGGCCTCGGCAATCTGCAACCCCAGCCGGATGGTGGTTGGCACGTCTACGCTGTTGCGTTGTTTGATGAACCCGCGCAGGTCTCCGCCCTCAATCCAGTCCATGACAATAAACGGCAATCGTCCCAATAGCTGTACCTCCCTGATTTTGACCACGTTGGGGCTGAGAACGCCGGTCATAATCTCGGCTTCGCGGGCAAACCGACGCAGGATTTCGGGGTCGGTCTCGCGCGAAAAATGTTTGATTGCCACCAGATCACCGGTGGCCGTGTGCCGGGCCTTCAAGACGCGGGCGTTGGCGCGGCCCAACTCGCTGAGGATTTCATAACCGGGGAATTCGGTATTGGCGTAGATGGTGAGCATACCGAAAATGTCTGTACTGGATGCGGTGCGAAGTTGCCGGTTAGTCAGCACATTATCAAGCAACAGGCACCAAAATGCCATGAACGCTGCCGAAACCTGCCCCCTGCCCCATAATCACCTACTGCTCTGATTGATACGCCACAATCTGCGCCGAAACATCGGTTCCCCGGTTGCTGTCGGGCGCGGTTTGTTTTGGCGACGAATACGCCTGCACGTTGTAGAAATACACGTCTTCGGTTTTGTGAACGTCGCCGTTGGCTTTGATATACGTCACCCGAACCAGAATGCTTTTGAACGATTGATCGGTCGGGTTGTCGAGCTGCACCTGCACCCCGCTGATGCCGCCCATTACCTTATCGGCGCGATAATCGGCAATTTTTACGGCCACGCCCGCCGGGGCTTCGGTGGTTTGGGGCGGTGACGTTTCTACCATCGTTGATACTGAATCACCCATCATTGTGTCTGACGAATCGCTCATGATTGATGCCGAATCACCCATCATCGTCGCTGCTGAATCGCCCACCATCGTTGATGCCGAATCGCTCACCATCCCGGCACTCGAATTAGTAGTGAATGGGGCCTCTTGGGGAACGGAACGGTTTTGGTTCGTCAGGTAGATAGTCACCGCCACCAGCACCGCCACAAACCCAATAGCGGCCCACAACACCCACCGTCCGCTGCCCGGATTGTTGGTGTTTTCTGTTTGATAAACAGGTTGTTGCGTGATCGTTTCTGGCCTTGATAACACCACTGGGGCCGGGCGCGGGGCGGGCAGTGTCTGGTTCATAAACGCGGGCGGCACGGCTGGCCCGCGCCGGTCGGTCTGAATGGCTTCAAGTTCGGCGCGTTTTAGCAATTGTTTCACCTCAATAGGGTCTGCCAGGCGGTCGGCGGGCGTTTTTACGAGCAATTCCTCCAGCAGGGTATTCATCGAATCGGGCAAACTACTGTCGGGGGCGAGGGCAATGGGGGGCGGGGTATCGCGCAGCACCCGGTTCATAAACGTAGCCATGCCCATCTGCTCGGTGAGCGGAAACGGCACGTTTCCAGTCAGGCATTCATACAGCACCACGCCGAGTGAGTAATAGTCGGTGGCTGGTGTTACGCCTTTAGGATTGTCGAACTGCTCGGGCGAGGCATATTCGTAGGTCATCATGGCCTGCCCGGTTTGCGTGAAGGTGGTTTGTTCCTGCAAGCGGGCGATGCCGAAATCGGTGAGCAAAAAATGCAGTTCGCCACTCGGCAGGGTGCGGTAAAGAATATTTTCGGGTTTGATGTCACGGTGAATAATCCCCGCCTGATGAATCGCCCGAAACGCTTCCACTGTCTGCAACCCCAGCCGAACGGTGGTTTCGAGGTCGAGCCGGGTGCGGGTTTTGAGCAAATCGCGCACGGTACCGCCCTCGATATATTCCATGACGATAAACGGAAACGCAGCCGCCAGGTTTACCTCCCTGATTTTGACTACGTTGGGATGGCTGATGCCGGTCATAATGTCGGCTTCGCGCCCGAATCGCCGGAGGGTTTCGGGGTTGGTGTTGCCCGTGAAGTGCTTGATTGCCACCAGATCGCCGGTGGCCTGATGGCGGGCTTTGAGCACGCGGGCGTTGCTGCGGCCGAGTTCGCCGAGGATGTCATAACCGGGAAAATCGGCATTAAACGAAGCGGTGGTCATTGGGGTTGGCTTACGGTTTACGGGGTTTGGGCCTGGCCGGAGCCGGTGGGGTCGAAAGCTGAATCTCGGTGTTCAGAAACGTTTCCTGCCGGATGCGAACGGGCTGGCCAACGTTCCGAAAATAAACGCTGTCGAGCCGCAGTTTTGTATCGCCTGCAACGACAATGCCTGTCTTGAATCCGATAATCAGCAACTTTTTCAGTGCTACAGTGGCCGGGCTTTGGCTGATGCGAATGGCGAGCGAATCGGCGGTGCTGTCGGCGGGCATCAGCACGGTTGGTTTTGGCCCCCGGCCCACAACGGTCAGCAATGAATCGCAGATTATGAGCGGGTTAGTAAGCCGAAATGTGTCGGCGGGCAGCGTCAGTTGGTGACCGGAACTTCGGTAGGCCAGCCGTAGCAATGAATCTAACAGCGTTAATCGCTGCGGTGAACGGGTCGAAATCACCGTTGTGTTAATCGGCTGGCCGGTCGAGTCTGCCGGAACGGTTGGACTAACCGGCAGACCGGCTGAGGTCGGTATCTGAAACTGATACCAGACTAACCCGCCAATCAGCGCGGCCATCAATCCCCCCAACACGAACCAAATCCCGCGCCCGCGCCGGGCTGGTGTTGGGGCCGGTGCCGTAACGGGGGCAGTTGCTGGCAAACCGGCATTGTCTTCTCTCGGATAAACGGGCCGATTCGGGCGTTCGTCGGTGCGGGTTCGGGCGATTTTGTCCGCTGATTCAGAACCAATTGTGCCCGAAGTCAGGGTATTATTTCGGGCCAGCACAACGGTAATGTTATCGGTGCCGCCGGCTTCGTTGGCCTGCCGGATGAGTTCGGCGGCCTGGGCTTCCAACGAAATGGGTTGTTGCAACACCGCCGTAATCCGGGCGCGGGTCAGGAGGTCCGTCAGGCCATCGCTGCACAGCAGGAGACCATCGCCGGGGCCGAAATCAGTATCGTGGCTTTCCAGAAAATCGGGGTCATCAACGGCGTGGTGCATAGAGCCGACTTCGCGCAAAATCTCGTTTCGGCGGGGGTGGTGCATGGCCTCGGCCTCGGTCAGATCACCGGCATCTTCGCGAACGCCGACGAGTGAATGATCCTGCGTAATCTTGGTGAGTTGGCCCGCCCGAAATCGGTACAGCCGGGTGTCGCCCACGTGCGCGACGTACAGTTTTTGGGTTTGCGCGTGGGCAACGGCGGCAGTCAGCACACAGCACATCTGGCCCAGGCCGGGCGTGACCTGCCGGGTTTCGTTGATCTGATTATTGGCAAACACGACCGCTTCGCGCAGCATCATCAGGGGTTCGCCGGTGGGCGTTGCCATGTACTGTTGAATGGATTCGCGGGCGATAGCGGCTGCACGGTCGCCCCCGGCATAGCCACCCACGCCGTCAATCACCACCAGCAGCGCATTGGTGTCGGCCCAGAGCTGCATTGCCAGAAAGGTGTCCTGATTGTCTTGCCGGCGTTTGCCCACGTCGGTTTTGCCCGTGAATTGGAGAAGAGTCATTGTAGAGGGTTTATTTCGGTAAATCCTGAAAATGACGCACGAGCAACAACCCGGCAACAAGCAACAGCACCAGCGCAAACAGCAGATTTGTCATGAGTTAAGGATTCCGGTGAAAATGAAGCGTGACCATACTGTTGAGCAAAATCTGGGCCTCGTCGGCAAGGGGATGCCAGACGGGGCTGGCGGGTTCGCTGCGCGGGATGAGTGCTTCGTTGACGCGGGTTTCGTTGCGACTGAACGACGCTATCTGAAACGAGTTCGCTGCGTCGTCGTACCGAATCCGGGCGTGGGGGTTGGAGACGTAGCCCGATTCGAGGAGCAGGTAATTCGGGAAATTCTGATTATCAGGACTTTTCCGGGCAATCACCACTTCGCGGTCGCGCATTTGGTAGGTATTTTCTTCCTGCGTTTCGGCCACGTAATAGCTGAACTGAGCCAGCGGTGCGTTTATTAGTCGGGGCATACTGGCTGCGCCCGAACTGACGGGCCGGGCCGCTGCCGGGGCGATATGGCCAGGTTGTGCGGCTGATTTCGCGGTTGTTTCGTGGCTGAATTTAATCAGAAACGCGCCCGGCTCGCGGAAGTCAATCTGCCGGAACGCTTCCTGATTCAAATCCACTTTCTCGTAGCGATTGGTTTGCTGCACCCGGCGCGTCGCTTTCAGGTTGCCCACGGTTGGCCCAACTGCGGGCGTATTTACGGGCAACAATCTTGTTAATGAGCCAATTACGCGCACATCGGTCGGTAAAATTGGTTCACCACCAAATTCGGTGCCACCGCCGAACTTAAAAAACCAGCCCGAAGCCACCGGCGACACCCGCCCATACTGGCTCCGTAACGACGAAATTCGGCTGTTGAACGCGCTCACGACCTCGCTCACCACCACCGGAAAGGCGTTTAGCCGGTCTTCGTAGGTGTCGGGATGCAGCAGAATCAGGAAATGGGCATTGAAGAGTAAGCTACCGCCAACTGATTCGCCGCTGACCGAATCGTCGAAATTGGCGAGCAGTTCGGTCAGGAGCCGGGTGTTGGTAACGGGGCTGGTTGCTGGCGTAGGCGTGTGACTATCGCCCGTTGGCACGAGCCACTGCCCCAATTTGCCAAAAATAGGATTGCCGGGTTTTTTCGGCATCGGTGCGCGTTGAGTTTGGTCAGGGTTTACCTTTTTGCTGTTTCATCATGCCCTCTACAAATTCTTTGCGTTGGGCGGGGGTCATTTTCTGCAACTGAGTGGGGTCAAAACTGGCTCCTTTTTTATAGCCTGCCGGAATCTCAAACAGGTTGGGCGAGACCTTACGCTTGCTGTAATCGTCGAGTTCCATTGTGGTGCCTTTGCCGCCCCGGTTGGTGGTCATTTTCACGGTCATACCGTCGGCCCCGTTTTCGCGCAGGGTTTCATACGCGTCGTTCATGCCGGTGTTATTGCGCCAGAACGCCGTTAGCTGGTCATACCCGGCAATTTCGCGGGTGGTCCAGTAATCGGTCTGAAATGATTTGCCGCCGGTGGTAACGGTCATAATCGAGTGGGTGCAGTCGTATTTTTTGACTTTCTCCCGGCCTACCACTTTAACGCTGGTTTTCAGCGAGTTAGTCATTCGTTTGGTGGCGGTTTCGGTGTAGGTCTGGGTGGCATCATTCAGCACCACTATGGTGTTGGGCTTGTCTTTACGAAACAACACCACCTGTTTCATTTTCTTTTTGGGATTGTCGGGCAATGGAATCTCCGACTCGGCTCTGAAGTTACCGTCGGCAAAGTAGAGCGTAGTTTTGGTTGGTTTGGGGCCAACCCCGGTCATCTTGTAGGTTAGGGTTCCTTGCTGGGCAAGTGTGGTCAGGGGCAGCAGGCAAGCCAGCAACAGGCCCGAAACGATGTTTTTCATGGTATTGGGTTGGGTGTTATCCAAAAGGCCAAAGGTGCAGATTTTTTCTGAAACCGTTGTGTCAGTGTTTAGCGAATGGTTTTATGATGTCATATCATACTGTCAGGTTTTATCGCATCAGTATAACAGATTCGCAACCCGCCAGAAACGCCGGCTCAATGGTGGCCCCGATACCGGGCGCGTCGGGCAGCGTAATCTGGTAGCCGGTGTAGGTAGCCCCGCCCAGCACCGGGTCCTGGGCGTGTTCAAAACAGCCGTCGAGGTCGCAGAAGGTGATATTTCGCCGGGCCGAAGCCACGTGGGCGTTGGCCGTCAGTGCCAGCCGGCTTTCTGACATACTGCCAATCATGCAGGGTATGTTGGCGGCTTCGGCAATGGCGTTGATCTTGAGGGCTTCCCAGATTCCACCGCTTTTGGCGAGTTTGATGTTAAAGTAGTCAACGGCTTCCTGGCCCACCAAACGCAGCGCGTCCGGCGCATCAAACAGACTTTCGTCGGCCATAATTGGCACGGGCGATTGTTGCCGCAGGTGCCGCAATCCGGCAAGGTTATCGCGCCGGATGGGTTGCTCGCAGTACTGCACGTTTAGGTCGCCGATGGCCCGCAGCACCCGTTGGGCCGTTGGCACATCCCAGCCCTGATTGGCATCTACCCGAATCGGCATCTGATTACCGATGGCCTGCCGAACGGCCCGCACCCGCTCAATATCATACCCGCCTTCTTGCCCCAGTTTGAGTTTAATGGCTTCCGGGGCTTGTTTCCGAATCTGTACCGCGCGTTCGGCCATGCGTTCGGGCGTGTCGAGATAAATGGTTTCGTCAGTAACGAGGGGGCGTTTTTCTCCGCCCAGAAACTGGTAGAGCGGCATTCGGGCGGTTTGCGCGGCCAGGTCATACAGGGCCATATCGAACGCCGAGCGGGTGGTGGGGTGGCCGGGCAGGTAGCGCGCCAGGGCCAGAACCGCGCCTTCGATGTCAAGGGCGTTACCCCGGTCGAGCAGCAGCCGGGCCATATCGCGGGCTGCGGCCAGGCCCGATGCCGAGGTTTCACCGGCAATCATCCAGAACGGAGAGCCTTCGCCCCAGCCCGTCAGCCCGGTATCGGTTTCGAGGGTGAGGAGGATATTCCGGGCGTGGTCAATGGTGCCGAGCGAGATGCTGACGGGGGCTTTGAGCGGAATGTCAAAGCCGTAGAGCGTGATACGGGTGATGAGCATCCGGCAAATTTCCGGCAGGAAACCGACTAATAAAAACCGGCAGCGAGCCCTGTATTTTTGCGCACGTATATCAAAATAATGGGGCTACCGGAAACTGGCTGAAAGTAGCCCTGCACGGGCGAAAAAAGCAAATCCTGACGAAGCAGAAAATAAATACACGCCTACCACGTGGGTACTGGTCATGGAGGAAAAAATAACCTATATCAGACAAAAACAGCCGACAGGTCAAGCTCGATCGTCGTGGCAGCGTCGGTCAGCAAACCAGTTGAAAAGTTGATTCGTGAACGGTCGGGCAAGAAAATGGTGATGAGCTTTAGCGGGGGCGACACAATCCAGACTGATTTTACGCCCGCCGGAAAGTGCTTGGCATACACCCGGTCAATGAGGGCGGTCAGGTTTTGGGCTGGTGACAGGATTTCGATGGTGGTCAGGGGTATTTCTGTTACCACAATTTCGTCGGCCAACCAATCAAACGTTATTTTAGGGAAGATGCACAAATCGGGCCGGGTTTTGCCCGACGCAAAGCTGAGGTCTAACTCAGTTATGACTGAATATTGGCTTGAATAGGCTACATCTATCAGCCGGGAAATACGGCTTTGCAGGAAGCCATGTAATAAACTGGACATTTTCTCTTCCTCAAGGTCAAAATCAGGTAATTCGAGAGCGGCTTCCATCAGCGGGTAAGTTTTTGTCAAAGATTGCTGTTTTCAGCGGGAATCGCAACTGAATTGCCCGACTCCCGCCGACCCAAAAGCGTGGTAATTTACTGCGGAAACTGTCCCGCGTCTAAGCCCGGAATAATCCTCAGGGCGTTTTTGTAATACACCTTTTTCAGAATGTCGTCGGGCAATCCCAGGCCGTACATCCGCCAGAACGCGTGGTATTTTTTGTGGTACGGGAAGTATTCGTCGTCCGTTTCCAGCACCCGAAAATACGTGGTGTATTCGGCGGGAACCCACGAATCTTTGCCGAATAAAATCCGATCCTGGTATTTCTCGAAGAACGTCCGGGCGGCTCGCGGCTGCCGGCCCAGTTCGGCAATCACGGCTCCAATCTCAACCAGCGTATTGGGCAGGGCGGTCATCAGGCTGTCAAGTTTCTGCAAATCGTTGGCATACCAGCCGAAATGGGCATTGATGAACGTGGTTTTAGGGTGTTTTTTGAATACCGAATGCTGCTCGGCGAGGAGTTTTCCCCAGGGAACGGGGTTCGTCGCATCCCGTTTGCGGCCCGCGTGAAGTTTGAGTTCGAGCCAGCGTTCGTTGTATCTGTCCATCGGATCCCAGAACGATTTTGGGTCGGCGGTGTGAATCAGTACCGGGATTTTCAGATCTGCGCAGCGTTCCCAGATAGCATCGAGCCGGGGGTCATCAACCCGGACGCGCTGCCCGCTTTCGTCTTTGACGTTGAACCCCAGCGACTTATAAATTTTCAGGCCGCGTGCGCCCGCTTTCACGTCGGCTTCCAGGATTTTCACGGCATCGTCGGTCCAGCCGGGCTTACCGATATCGTCGAAGTTGATGTTGGTGAACAGCGCGAGCCGTTTCGGGGCGGTTTTCTGGATATTAGCCTGTGATTTGGTGAAGAACTCGGTTTCTTCGGCCACCGTGCCGCGCCCGCGCCCGCTCAGGTTAATCATCAGGCCCATGTTCAGACTGTCCATTTGGGCCACCAACTGCCGCAAGTCAGCGTTGCCCATGTTCCATTGGTGATTGTGGACATCAATAAACGGGAATTTGGCTCGTTTGAGCTTGTGTTCGGGTACGTTCAGCGTCGAAACGGGGTCGTATTCTTCAAAGCCAAGGGGCATTTCGGCGGGTTTCGGCATTTGCGCCAGCGCAGTCTGCACCATAAATACACCGACGATGAATGCCGTGAAGACAAGCGCAAATTTCTGGAAACGGGATGAGATCATTGGTTAATTGGAGTTGATTGTCTTAACGATTGGGGCAAGATAACTATATCTTACGATCAAGTTACGCCCCTACCCATCGAATCTCAATATCGGGCAGGACTACACCGACGGCTTCACCCACAATCGGAGCGGCATCGGGCAAGGTCAACAGCCGCAACGTAACGTATCGGCTGATAAACACCTCAACATCAGTGTAATGCCCCCGAAACCCAACCGCCCGCACCGTACCGCGAATAGCCGCACCGTGGGGTTCGGCCAGCCGCAGTTGTTCGGGTCGCCAGAAGGCCAGTGCGTCGGGATGAACACCCGACGACAGCTCCAGCACGGGCAGAAACCGGGCTTTTATGAGGTTTACCGGGCCGGTCAGCGCGGCAGCGTAGGCCGTAGCAGGTTTTAGATAGACCTCCGCCGGGGTTCCGGTTTGGATGAGTTGCCCGGCCCGCAGAATGCCCAGTGTATCGGCCAAGGCCAGCGCATCGGTGGCATCGTGGGTTACAAACAAACAGGCTACCCTATCCTGCCGTACTAAATCGAGCAGTAAATCGGCCATGACAGCGCGGTTGGGCAGGTCGAGGTGGCTAAACGGCTCATCGAGGAGCAGCACGGTGGTGCGGCCCGGCTCCGGTTTTTCGGCAATGGCGCGGGCAATGGCCGTTCGCTGGGCCTCCCCGCCCGAAATCTGCTTCGGGCTCTGCTGCCGAACCGTTTCTAAACGGCACAGGGCCAGCAGTTCATCCACCCGAAAATCACGGTACGTTTTTTCGTAAAACCGCAACGCGTAGGCGATGTTGGCCGATACTGACACGTTGGGCTGTAACTGGTATTGCTGATGCACGAGTTTGATGTGCGGATGACCCGCTACCAGCACCTCGCCCGGCCCCGGCATACGCTGACCATCGAGCCAGACTGCGCCGGAGTCGGCATCGGTCTGGCCCGCCAGCAGACTGAGCAACGTGCTTTTTCCTGATCCGCTGGCCCCGACGAGGGCCATGATCCGGCCCGGTTCGAGCGTCAGCGACACATCGGCCACCACCGGGCGGCTGTTATATGACTTGGTAAGACGAATTCCCTGCAACAAAACGACCTTGATTTATCGGGCAAAAATACGCCTGAATCAGGGCGTTTCGGGTGGTGTGTTACCGACCGGCCTGCGATACGGCTGAAACGGCACGGTTAACAGTCCGCCCACGTGGTCGTGTTCGCGGGGATCGGGGTGGGTATCAACGCCATAAACCAACTCCTTGCCCGCAACCTCGGCGTAGGTGCCCAAGAGCCGATCCCAATACGGGAAAATATTGCCATAGTTGGTGTTGGAGAGCGGCAGCACATAATGGTGATGCACGTGGTGCATATTGGGTGTAACAATCACCAAACCCAGCAGCCGGTCGGCCCAACGCGGCAGTTCGATATTGGCGTGGTTAAACTGCGAGAGCAACGCCGACAGAGATTGATAGACAAACACAAGCCACATTGGTGCGCCCGTCAGTAGCACGGCCAACGTGGTAAACAGCAGCCGCACCACGCTTTCGCCGGGGTGGTGGCGGTTGGCCGTTGAGGTATCCACGTACGTATCGGCATGATGAATCAGGTGAAACTGCCACAGCCACCACACCTGATGTTCGGTATAATGCACAAGCCACGCGCCTATCAGGTCGAGCAGCAACAACCCAATGATGGCCTGCGCCCAGAGTGGTACCGGCACCGCTGCCAGCCAGGGCAGCAGCCCGATGTTGTTGACAACAGCCCAGTCGCTGGTTTTGACCAGCACAAACGCCAGTAGAAAATTGACTAAAATAGTGGTCAGAGTAAAAAACAAATTCAGGCTGAAATGCCGACCCCGGTTGTAGCCTGGTGATGTGGTTTTGAACCGAACCAACGGCACGGCTCCTTCGATGAGGTAGAAAAATAAAATACCGCCCGCCAGCAACAACGCACGGTGGGCCGACGGCATAGCGGAGAAATAGGCAATGGTAGGTTCCATGAGAATCAGTCTATTTTTTCGCTCAAAGATATTATAATATCGTCACAGTCAAAAAAGGAGGTGTTGTCGCAATGTTTTACGAAAAAACGAAAATCCCCGTTCACAGCCTGTAAACGGGGATTTTTCAACTAATTTGCAGAGAGGGAGGGATTCGAACCCCCGGACCTGTAACAGTCAACGGTTTTCAAGACCGTCGCAATCGACCACTCTGCCACCTCTCTGTATGTAAATGTGGATGCAAAAGTACGACAAAACGAGAATTTGTCAAGGCGTGCGGGGTAAAAAAAATTTTGCAGGCTGAATTTACCACCCGCCAATTTTGTATTGGAAATAAGATGCGTGGTATTTTTACCATCATTTTTGTAAACTATGAAAGAAGTCTATTCTATTCGCAACGCCCATAAATCACTTGACCCAGCGACAACTAAGGCCGCTTTAGCCACCGTCGTCCGGGTCGAAGGGGCGTCGTGCCGACGGACGGGTGTACGAATGCTTATCATGGACAACGGTAATTAACTATGAATTACCCGGCTTATTTCGACTACAACGCCACCACGCCCATTGACCCGGCAGTGCTGGATGCGATGCTGCCCTACTTCGGGGCGCATTTTGGCAATGCCGCGTCACGTACTCACGTTTTCGGGGCGAAGGCCGAGGACGCCGTTGACGAAGCCCGCCAGCAACTCGCCCGGTTGTTGAATGCCGATGTCAACCAAATCGTGTTCACAAGCGGAGCTACCGAATCTATTAATCTGGCTCTAAAAGGCGTTTTTGAAGCCGGGCCACGAATGGCCGGGCCGCGAATGGCCGGGCC
>JBBRUV010000030.1:0-21431 GCA_038247465.1 Cytophagales bacterium | reverse complement strand
TTTTCGGAAAAACGGGTCGCGTATCGGTCGGGCCAATTAAGGGTTGGCCGCCGATTGGCGTTTTTTACTGCCCGTAAACTGTCGGTGCGTTCCTGCGCGGCTTTGAAAGCCGCAGCACGTGCGATGGCTCGTGTAGAGTCGGCGGTGACAGCGGCAGCTCCCCGGCGGGTGGGCGTGGCAGGACGGCGGGTGGGCGCGGGTGTTTGTCCATACACCAGCGAAAAACTGAGTAGCACAAAACTGATTGTCAGTACAGTACGGTTTTGTCGGCCCGGCTGGATGCCGGGCCGTTTTTTCTGCCGACGAACCGATGCAATCGCCCGGTTTTCGGCCTGGTTTCGGCGAATTGAACAGTTGAGCAGGGTAAAGGAAAAGGTAAATAGCTTCACCATAAAGGCAAACGGATCATCAAAAGAAATGCCGGAACAGGAGGTTCAACGCGGCTTTAGTTCAAACGGCTAACGCTGTGCCAAAATTGCTTGCGGGCCGTTTTGAGCCACGCAAATTGACCCGCTTACCGCCCTGTCGGAACACCCCGCGCCATTATTTTTCTGATCGTTGCCGGTACACAAAGCGCAGGTGGGCAGCCGCAGTCGGCACTGTTAATCCGAATCACAAGGTCGCGGATACAGCCGCCGGGTGCCGTAATCCTGACGGTGTAATCGGTGCTACCGGCCAGGTTCCCAATCACATTGCCGTTGATTGAGATGGCCTGCGATTGATTAAAAGCAGCCCCCACCGAATACTGATAACTGTATTGGGCGGCATTGGTGCCTAAACCCGTTACGGTTAAGGTGGCGTTTGGCTGGGGCACATTACCCGTGCAGGTGGGCAAACCAATGGTGAGCGAGGCACTTGCCAGTACATCGTCTTCTTCGATAACTACCGGGCAGCAACTCCCGTCGAGACAGCTACCGCTCTGACCGTTACTGACTTCTACCGAGTATTCTCCCGCGCCAACGGCGGTGAAACTCTGCGTGGTAACGGGTTGAACAGTACCGTTTTTATACCAAATATAGGCGGTGTATCCGGCGGGAGCCATCAGTTCAAAACCCTGCTTACTACCCTTACAAACGTTGATCGGGACGCTGGTGCAGACCTGGGCCGTTACCGAATTTGATACCGTAGCGGTGCAATAAACCACCCCGCCACTAAGCACACTCGCCGAAAACGTGAGCGTTGCCGTAGCATTTGCGGGTAGCGTAGCAACCGTCCATTGCGCGGGCGAACCGGCAGTAAACGTCCCCGACGACATACTGGCCGAATTCGGCACGGCGACAGTTTCGGTACTCAACGTATTCATTACCAGTATATTAGTTGCCATTGAGCTACCTACGTTGGTCAGTACAACGGTGTAGTTCAGAACATCGCCAACCCGCGCCCGCGTTTTGCTGACGATTTTTTTGAGTTTTAGCAACGCAGGTGTGCCGCAGGTCGGAACCGTTACCGTCATCTCGTCTGAACAGCCGGTGTTGTTGGCCCACACAAAGTAATAGGTGCCGCCCGGTTGTAGTCCCGAAACGGCGGTTGTCAGGCTGGTGGCCGAGGCAAAGGTTGTGCTGTTTGGATTGCCGCCTTGGGCATACCACTGGCCCACATTGGTGTTGGTGTTTGAGCGTACTGTTAATGTGGTACTCATTGATACCACCCCACCTGTGCAGATCAATGTCTGGTCTGGCCCGGCATCGGGCAATGGCTCACCAACAGTGGTGATACTGGCGGGTGGGCTGGCACAGCCGCTAAACTCCTCACAAACAACAGTATAGGTGACGGGCCCAGCCGGATACACCGTAATTTGGCTGGTAGTTTCATTCGTACTCCATCGGGGTCTGCCGCTGCTACACGTGGCCGTGAGGGTGATGGGTGCGCTCGCGCAAACGGTAGATTTACTGCTGCTCACGGTTGGCACTGCCGGAATCACGCAGGCCTTGTTGACCAATGCCAGGTCAACGGTTGGGTTGTTATGAGCGGTGCTGCTTTCGGGTTTCGTAGTATCAATAGTAATCGGTGACGCTTCGCCCGAACGCTCATCAAAATCGGAGTCAGTAGTGTGGTCGGTGCCAGATACAGGTTTGCTACTAATGGAGCAATTGGCGGGCAGGGTGGTTTTATCAACCAATACAACGTACTGCCCCGATTCAAGTCCGGTGAAACTATATGTCCCTGTTAAACCTGACACTACGGTTTGGCTTAATGTAAAGGGCGATTGGTCAATCAAATACAGCGCAAACCGTACTCCGGCTACGCCTGATTCACTGGCGGGTTGATAGATACCGTCGTTATTGGTGTCTTTCCAAACCCGATCACCAATACTGCCGGTTGGTGCCGCAGCCACTGCATGAGCCACTGTGGTACGCTTCGCTGGCGGGTGGTACGGTTTCGCCCACGACGGATGCAACAGCCCGAGAAACAGCAGTAGCCCAGGTAGCAAATACATACATAAATGCGAAGAATGGAACGGCTTTGTGCGTGTGAAAGCAGGGAAGTGGCTCATAATCAACCAAATAGTTTTTTTAGCTTGGTTATAGCCAAAAGTGTGCCATAAACAACGAACCACGGGCCGGAACTATCAGTGTCACGCCCGGATTACCAACTGTGATGCATTATCCCGTTTCTGATTTCCTGCGAAAAGCCCAAACGCTGCCTGTTATTGACGTGCGGTCGCCGGGCGAATTTGACCATGCCCACCTTCCCGGTGCCGTGAATATCCCGCTTTTCGACAATGACGAACGGGCGCGGGTCGGTACGCGCTACAAACAGGCCGGGAAAGACTTGGCCGTGCTGATGGGTCTGGAAATTGTTGGCCCTAAACTCGCCGACTTTGTGAAACAGGCCCGCAAACTGACCCATGCCACCGGGGGCGAGGTGCTGGTGCATTGCTGGCGGGGCGGGATGCGGAGCAGCTCGTTTGCGTGGCTACTGCAAACGGCGGGCCTGAAACCCACCACGCTCGAAGGCGGCTACAAAGCCTACCGAAACGCCGTACTGATGGGCTTAGCCGAACCCCGGAACCTGCTGATTCTGGGGGGCAAAACGGGTTCCGGCAAAACCGCTATCCTCCACGAATTAGCCAATCTTGGCGAACAAACGATTGACCTTGAAGGACTTGCCCACCATAAAGGCTCCAGCTACGGGGCCATCGGGCAGTTGCCGCAGCCAGGTTCAGAGCAATTCGAGAACCTGATTTTTCAGGAATGGAGTAGGGTAGAACCTACCCGTAGAATCTGGCTCGAAGACGAAAGCCGGAACGTAGGCTCGTGTTTTGTACCGATGCCGTTTTGGTTGCAGATGCGGGCCGCGCCGGTGGCCTTTGTAGATATACCCAAAGCCGTCAGAATCAGCCGGTTGGTGCAGGAATATACTGGTATTGATCATGAATTGCTCATCGAAGCCACCAGACGCATCGAAAAACGGCTCGGCGGCAAGGTGCTGAAAGACTGCATTGCCGCCCTGACCGAAAACGATTACGCCACCGTTGCCGACCTCACGCTGGATTATTATGACCGCGCTTACCTGCACGGACTGAGCCAGCGCAATCCTGAAACCGTTAGCAACCTTGCCATTGCCGATGATAACCCCGCAGCCACCGCGCGGGCGTTGGTAGCCTGGGCCGATACGTTGCCGACGTTGGCCGAAGCCAACGGCAACGCATGAAAAGTCCCGTTGGCTTTTCATCAGACGCAGCAAGGCGCGGAATCAAGAGATTTCGCGCCTTGCTGTTTAGAATAGAGATGCATATTTGAGTCTCCTGCCCAAAAAGAGACGCAAATGTGCGTCTCTACGCCCACCTACCGCAACAATGAATCACCGCAGCAACAACACGCGGCCCAACATGATCTTGTTGCCACCCGATACCCGAATCAGATACAGGCCCAATGGTTCGCCCTCCATGTCTAAGACCTCGGTTTGGGCCGCGCCCGTGCCAACCACCGCCCGGCTCTGCAACACGGCCCCCGTCAGGCTCTGCACGGCCAACGTACTCCGCTCACCCACGCCCAGCCGGAACCGCACCGATACCCGCCCCGATGATGGATTCGGACTGATAGCCAGACCCGTATCCGCGTCTGAATCCGGCTCTGATGAAGCCACGCCAAGCCGATACCCCGCGCAGCCGGTGGTGAAGGTCCGGCTTACATTGCTGTTGCCGCTCTGCCGGGCCTGGAACGTAAAGTTCGTGCCGTTGCGCTGCCAGGTGGGAATGGTCAGCACGTTGTTGGAGTTCCAGTCCTGCAGGCCCACCGCCCGGTATTCGACGGGGTTGCCGTTGCTACCCGTTACGTTTAGCACCACTTGGCCCGACGAACAATCTAAGCCGGGCTGGTTGAGGGCAAACGATCCGCCCGTTGGTGGGGTAGCGGGTGGTGGGGGGTGGTACCGCCAGCCAGGCAAATCCGGTCTAAGGAGAAGCGGAAACCGCCCTGCACCCGAATTGTGTTGGCTTCGGCATTAAGGGCTACGCTGAGCGTTGGAGCCGCGATAAACTGGTTCCAGGCTCCGTTGGCGGTGATGTTTTGGCGGCTGATGGCCCCGCCGTTGATGCTGTAATCAATGTAGCCGCCCGACTCGCCCGATGCGTAGTAGAACGTGAGGGGATAATTGCCCGCCGAACCGACGTTTACCGTGATGTCCACATAACGGCTGGCCCCGTCGAAACCACCCACATACTGCCCGCCCGACGCATTGCCGCCCGATTGCACATCCGTACCGGCACTGCGGTTGCCGCTTTCGGCTTCGGCGCAGGTAACGCCGGTGGTGCTGGTTGGCGGGGTGGGGTCGTTGGTGTCATCAATAATCTCGTATGGCAGCTTAACCGCCTGCGTCAGTACAGGAAGCCCCAACCCGTTTTGTACGACTACCTGATAGGTGCCGGACGAACGGTAAGACGTAGCCACAGCCGTGCCGCTTCTTGTACGAACCACCGAAGTTTGGTTGCCGCCAGTAGCAATGGCTCTTGTTTGAGCAATGGAATTATTGAGGTTCACTGTGCCATAATCGTTTACCCAGTTGTAGCCCGAGAACCCATCCGGCCCGATGAGGGATTGCCCATCCGACGCAATTTCCACTTCCTTTGGCTCCGTCCCCAGGTCCTGCAAGGTGACTGGCGTGAGCGTGTTGTTGGTACATACGTCTTTCAGGACATTGAACCAACGATCAGCGACAATAGCCGCACCAGTTGGCGTGAAATGAACCGGCCAGTCAGCATCAAACTGAATCCGGTCATTGACCGTTGCTATATTATCCGTAAAAGGCCCCTGTAAGAGTTGATTCAGGCCAGTAAAACGGCCTACTTTTTGCCCTTCGATAACCACAGTTGGCGAGGTAACACCGGGGAAAGAACCAAAACCGATGTACGAAGTCTGGGCAATAATCCAGGGAATTTCTTTGCCGCCCATTTTGGCGCGTGAGGTTTCGATTATCTCCCGCAGTTTCTGCGTGTATTCATCGGCATTACGAACATAGCGTTTCTCCGTAGTGCCACTGTTACTGTATGGAGCCGTTCTTGGTGCCCGGTCTTCCCCACGTAATGTGCGGTCTTCCCAGCTATTACGAAGCCCCACATTATTCGGGTCAACCGCCTGAATAGGGCCTTGGGTATCGGTTTCGCCCTGCATCCACAGCACCGCCCGAATGCCGTAAGTACTGGTATAAAACTGAAACATATTGCCGAAGAAACCGTAGGGTGCGCCGGGTAAAGAAACGACCCGCCAAAAGGTCAGTTGGGGTAGCTGGATCAAACTTCCCCGAAGCCCGGGCGCCTGGATCGGTAGAGGTTGCCCAGTTGGTGATGGTTGTTCCGCCCAAAGCTGCATTAAAAAATGCAACCGGGGCCTGACACTCCCGCGCCAGCTTGGCCCCAACCCGTCCCCAATACCACAAGTCAGTGCCTAATGGCCCAATCACGTCACTATTTTTGGTGGAAACCAATTCCTGCACTTCCCGATAAGAAGACGGCAGCTTGGTGGGGTCGGTGCGCAATGAGGCAGGAATCAGTTGATTCGAGACGCGCACGGCATCCATCCGATCATCCACCCCGTTATCGAGAATGCCGAACCCGCCCTGCGCGTTTGATTGCCCGGCAATAATAGACACCTCCCCAATGCCTACCTTTTTAGTGACGGTACGGGTTCGCTGACCGAATAAAAAATGGGAGTAGCCTTCACCGTAAGTTCATACTAACCCTTGTCAACGATGAGGTCGGTTGAGAACACGGTGCGAACCTGCAACATTGGCGGGAACGTAATGGGCGGATCAGTTGTCGGCTGACCCGAAGCCAGGTCTAACTTTTGCAGAGAAGCAGAGACCCTGTAGAACCGGCCAAGCAAGTATCCGAGGGCGTTGAAATCTCCGCGCACCGTGATTTTCCCTTTGTTTTGAGCGTTTTGCTGATACACAGCACCGGCAACGGGCTGACTGACGGTCAACGTTTGAGCCTGGGAGGGTATGGGAACTAACCACAACAGCATCGCAAGGCCAAAAAGTAGGCAATTTTTCATGATAAACTATGGATTAAGTTGAAAAAATAAGCACAGACAATCCCTCCACTCAGTTTTCTGAGAAAAGTAAAAACCTTGAAATCAACGGATTAAAAAATCAGGGGCATTTATACTCGTAATCTGTTACGCCTTCCCCATCCCCAATCATCCAGGTGGGATTTAGCCGCTTAGCATCTACGACCCGTCGTTGTACCAGCCCCTGCTTATTATAGGTATAAGTGAAGATTTTCTGATAAACCGGCCCATTGGCAAAGTCAGACGATTTGTTCATTAGCCACACCTCTTTTATGGGTAGGTTCTTGCTGTCCCGACCACCATAGTGGATAATTTGGGGCAGGTCGGGCCGTTCGGTATTGTAGCTGAACTGTTTGGACAAATAGTTGGTCGGGATCAGTTCTCCGCCCTGCTTCACCCAAGTTGGGTAGAGCAGTTGTTCAATCAGATTTCCATTCTCGTACCGATTGCTGATAGCGGGTTCTAAGATACTGGTTGTCAACAGTTGGTTGTCCGCGTTGTAAGTGCTAACAGGCTGACCTAACGCATTCAAATAAACACGCAGCCCCTGCTCATTGATGTTGACTGTGTCCTTTCTGATAGTCAAGTTATCAGGAGCTTTTAGTAGAGCCGCGAAATCCTCTACAACCCGGATCACCGTTTTTGGGGTGTAGATAAACTGGTTGAGACTATAACTGCCGTGTAGCAACTGCTCTTTATATTCAGCGATTCGCCCTTGTGCATCATACCGATAAACAGCCGTGCTGATAAGCGAAACCTCTACCTTGCTACCATCGTCGAGTGTGATTGTTTCCGGCTCAACAATATCATTTTTGGGCTGTCTAATAGTTAAGTTTTTGTAAAACGTTCGTACAATCTGACAACCGGCAGGGGGCAGGGGTGGTTCTCCGGTTATCTCCTCCACATCTTTCTTGCAGCCAATGCCCACGCCCAGCAGGGTCAGTAGGATAAGGCCATACAGCATCGTCGTTTTCATAGGTTTTCGTTGCGTTTTGGTAAGACAAAGGTGACGGGTAGAATCAAGGACGCAAGGGGGTTATAACCTACTTTTCAGGGGGTCATAACCTACTTTTTTTGCTCTGTGGTAAGAGAAAGACTTCGCAGGAATGGTTTGTGTTCGGCCACATACCGGCTTAGGCAATGCCAGCCCGTGCCGGTCAGCCCCAACGTAGCCACAATACCCGTTTTCTGCTTGTTAATGGCTTTCTCTGTTCTGCAAAGCCGGTTGCCAATCTGAGCATTGGTCAGGCCGTCGGCAGTCAGGCGCAGAATGTCGCGTCGGTAGGCATTCAGCGAGTCCCAGCCGGGGGGCGTTTGCGGGGTATGTAGCCGGTTCAGTGTCGCTTCTAAAAGCAGCCGCAGCGCTTCGGGGTCGCCAGATGTAACTATATTATGGGGGGGGGTAATTTGTTGGGACGTAGAAGCGTGTAGCATATCGGTATTGTAGTTGGTTGTGTGGGCCAAATGTAAGTATTCATCAGTGACAAAATCAGTCTCAATATCAAGAAATTGTTACTAAATTGTACCTTACTTTAAGTATGTGTTTGTACTTGTTGACTTGCCTCCATCCGACCCATACCCCCAACCCCCTGTATTGGGGGGCTAAACCATCGGGGGTCAAAAGAGCCGAAGGCTTTTCAAAGCCCCCTGTATTAGGGGGTTGGGGGTATGGGTCGGTTGGGCGCAACGCTCAGCTTCAATAATTCGCCCCACCCGCAACGAACCGCCCCCGATTCCGTTTTATGAGTATGATAAAACGGGCCATACTCCTGCTTCTTGTCTCGGCCACTGCCGCTTTGGGTCAGGCCGTGCGCCTGACCGACAACCCCGACCAATTTTTGCCAGACCTGCAAAAGCTCATGGCAACGGGTGGGGCAGCGTCGGCGCGGGCCGAAAAAAATCTCGAAACCGTTTGGGCCGATTCGCGGCTCACCGCCGAACAGAAACAGCGCATCATGACGCTCTGCCGGCAGATGAACCAGAAAAAGTACCTCCCTGCGGTGCATTTCACCCCGTTGTTCGAGGGATTATACAACGCCGTTTATACCCAACGCCCCGATCAGCAGCCCGCCGACGTGGGTGAGTTTGTTACCGTTGCCGAAAAACAATTTGCGGCCAACGATGCCAAAACGTTCGCTAAAGTGCTGGAAACCATGCGTTTATTTCTGGAACGACGATTGTTTTATGCCAGCAATTTCAATAAACTCTACGCCCTGGGCGGTACGTTTTCGCTCCGGTTTATCGAACCTGCATCAATCACGAACGCGGGCAGCACCACCGACTCGACACCAGCATCGGCCACCGCTAATTCGTCGCGGTTTGACGGCTGGGACGACCCTATTCCCGTTGCCACCCCCGATTCGGGCGCGTTGCGCCCGGTGATGGGCCGAACATTTATCCCCGACCGGAAGCCACTGCCGACCGTGACCGGGGCCGTGATTACGCTCAAAAATGGGTTTCTGGCAATCACCACTGCCGGTGATTCGGCGGTTTTGGCCCAAACCGCCGGCGATTTACTCCTGTCTGCCGGTGTATTTGTGGGCAAAGGCGGCAAGTTTACCTGGGAAAACGCGGGCCGGGCCGACATTTTCGTTACCCTCGGCGATTATGCCCTGATTACCCAAAACCCCCGCCTGACCGCCGACGACGTAACGCTGACCTATCCGGCTCTGAAACCCGTGACGGGCGTCTTTGAGTACGTCAGCAAAAAACGAACGCTCGGCGCGGTGGCAACGTACCCGCGATTTATGTCGTGGCAAAACGACGTGGCTCTGCCCGACCTCGGCAAAGACATTGAGTATCGGGGTGGGCTGGCGTTGGAGGGCGTTCGGATCGTGGGGGCTTCGGCCAGCAAAAACCCGGCTATTCTGGTGGTGAAAGACAACGGTAAGCCCGCCCTGAAAATCGTAGCCCGCAAAATCGAATTTGCTGATTCTCTGGGGCTTATCACGGCGCAATATGCCGCTTTCACGGGCTATCTTGGTTCAGGGGGCAGTGGTCAGTCAGTAGCGAACAGTAAACAGGCATCAGGAAAGAATCAGCCTGTAACCAACAAGCCACCAGCCACCACCAACCAAGCACTAACCGACTCCATTACGCACCCGTCGGTGAATATGAAATTCGATAAAAATCAGCGCGTTATGTGGCTCAACCGCACCGACCGCACCACCTACGGGCGGGTTCCGTTCAGCGACAGCTACCACAAGATGTACATCCTGCCCGAAGTGCTGCGCTGGGATGTACCGCGCCGGAAGGTTGATCTGTATCAGGTTGGGGCGAAGCGCGAGGTGCCGGTGCGGTTCGAGTCATTCGATTATTTCCTGCCGCAACGCTACACCGACCTGACCGTTGATTACGGGTTTCATCCGTTGCAGATGGCCGCGAGTTACGTCTCGAAAACCAAAAACCAGACTTTTCTGGCTGATGACCTCGCCCGGTTTGCCAAGGTAAACGTCAATGCGCTGGAGGGTTCGCTGGATCGGATGGTGCTGGAAGGTTACGTTGACCGCGACGCTTCGGGCATGATGCACCTGAGCCGCAAGGGAATTTTGTACGTGCTGGCCTACAATAATCTCAGCGATTTCGACAATTTTCAGGTACAATCCACCTTCGTTTCGAGTGACAGCGTGAAAAACGCCAGCATTAACCTAACGGATAACCTACTCACAATCAGAGGAGTTACGCGCTTTACAGTCAGCGATTCGCTTAAACTGTCGGGTATTCCTGCCGATAAAATTCTGCGCGTCGGTAAAGGCCGGTCGTTCACGCTCAACGGGCAGTTTAAGGCCGGGACATTCCGGTATTCGGGGCAAAACTTAGCCTTCGACTACGATAAGTTTGGCATGAACCTCAACAAGATTGACTCCATTACGTTTGTGCCGCAAAAAATTGCCGACAAAGGCGGTTCGCAGGAAGTGGGGGGCGACATCAAGTACGAAAAAGCCGGTATGGTCTATTTCGCCACCGCCGACAACAAATCGGGCCGGGTAAAAGACAAAAAAACCACGCAGCGGCTCGTGATGCCCGAAGGTATGACCGTCTATTTCAATCAGCCGATCCGGGGCAACGCCACGTACAGTGAGAAGGTCTATTTCAAAATCCCGGCCATTGATAATGATAGCTTAGGCAAGGGCGACATCTCGTTTGTGGGGACGTTTCACTCCGGCGGCATCTTCCCCGATTTTAAAGCCGAACTCAAAACCATGCCCGACAATACGCTTGGTTTTGTGCATAAAGCCCCCGAATCGGGCTACCCTGTGTATGGCACGAAGTCAACCGTGAAATTTTTGGGTGATCTGGTCATGGACAAAAGCGGTCTGCGGTCGGCAGGGGTGCTGAATCACCTCACCACGTCGCTCACCACGAGCGGTATTTTGTTCCTGACTGACTCGCTCTTGGCATCCGGTGAGAAGGGCGAAATCAAAGAAGGAACCATTGGCAAACCCGGGGGCGCGTCCGCTTATTTCCCGCAGGTGCAGGTCAATAATTTCAGCATGAACTGGTATCCCAAGCGAGACAGTTTGGTGCTGATGACCCAGAAAAACAACTTTAACTTCTACAATGCCACCACCAACTTAGAAGGCAATCTGCTGGTGCGGTCGGCGGGGTTGTTTGGCAACGGAACTCTGCGCCGGAAAGATTCGGAAGCCATCTCAGAGAAGATCAAGTTCAACAAAGAGGGTTTTCTGGCCGATAACGCCAACTTCAAAATCCTGCCCGGCGAGGTGCAAAAAGGCATCGCCAACAAACCGATTTTGCTCGGCAGCGACGTGAACGTTGATTTTAACCAGGTTAAAAACGTGGTCAATCTGGCGATTCCGGCCAAACAGGGCCAAAGTCTTGACGATACCGCGAACTCGGTGATGGAATTTCCGTTGGCGGCCTACAAAACCAACATTGGCCGGGCGCAGTGGAATATTGCCGCCAAAACCATTGCCATGCGGGGCGATGTGAAAACGTCAACGTTTACGGCAACGGGCGAAACCCAGGAAAACCTGACCTTCAACGGGGCTGCCGCGCTGTATGATGTTGAGAAAATGGCCCTCAATATCAGTGGTGTACCGTTTATTAATGCCGCCGATGCCCGGATTTATCCCGACAAGGGCGTGGTATCCATAAAGCGCAACGGCGAAATGGTGGCCCTGAAAAATGCCCGGCTGGAGTTAGACACGGTAAGTCGTTTCCACCGGCTCAAAAACGGCAATATTCAGGTGGTGTCAAGAACGCACTTTTCGGGCGATGCCACCTACCAGTTTGCTACGGCAATGGGCGACACGGCGAGTATAAAAATGGGCAGTTTCGACCTCCGTGAGGCCGCTGCTGCCCCACCCCCCGGCCCCCTACCCTCGAAAAGAGGAGAGGGGGAGCAACAAAGCCCGGAAGTAACGATGAATGGCGTAGTGAAACCGAATGGTGGACCAACGCAAACGGCCAAACGTCGGGCCAGCCGGACACAATCGCAGCAACCAAGCCAGACCTATTTTACAACGGCAACGGCAGAGGTAGCCGAAAAAGACAACCTGCAACTCGCGCCGAAGATGCAGTTTAAGGGTAACATCACCATGAACGCGCCCGAAAAAGACCTCGCGCTGGAGGGCTCGATTAAGCCCATCCTGAAAAAACGCAAAGACCTCGTGGGCGGCTGGATTCCGTTCAAAGAAAAAGTGGTTGGTACGATAACCATCAAGGTTGACAAAGCCCTGAAAAACGAAGACGAGCAGCCGTTGGTGGCCGGGATTCACTACCGGGCGGGTGGAACGGGGCTGTACCCCACGTTTTTGTCGCCCAAAGAAGACCCGCGAGACGAAGCCATTTTTTCGGCAACGGGCGTGATGCGCTACGACGAAAAAGACAAGCTATTCAGAATCACCGGGAAAGATGCCGCCGGGCTTGACGATGAAGAAAACGCTTTTACCTTCAACGACCCCAAAGGCTTGATGACGTATCAGGGCCGGATGACGCTCATGAACACGAACGAGTACCTGCTGGCGGCTGGCTCGGCAAAAATCAATGTTGACAGTGCCTTGTACCGGATTAACGCACTGATGGCCTTTACATTGCCAGTGCCGGAGCCACTCAACACGTCCATCGCGCAGAAATTGGTGGATGCCAACTTAGACGAAAAAGCCGACCCCGCCGACGATGACCTGAACGCCGTAATTGCCAAACTGAACCCGGTTATCGGCCTCCGCGAATCTGAAGCCTACCGTGCCAAATCGCAGAACAACCACGTGTCGCTGGCGTTGGCCTCACCCAAATTAGTCGGGACAATGGTGCTGTCGAATGTAAATCTGCGCTGGTCTGAGAAAGCCAATTCGTTTTACAGCATCGGGAAACTCGGCGTTGCCACGATGTTTAATACCGACATAAACGCCGAAATGGACGGTATGGTCGAAATCAGGAAAACAGCCAACGGCGACGAAGCGAGTATTTACTTAGAAGCCTCGCCCGATGTCTGGATTTTTTATGAATACCGACCCGGCAACAGCCCCGGCGCGTTGGGTCAGATGGTGGTGGTAACGTCGGAGCAGGAACTCAACGACCGCGTGTTGGCCGCATCAAATAACCCCGACAAAAAAACTGCCAAACCTACTGCCGAACTCATTGCCGGTACGCCCGACGAGAAAGATACGTTTGTGAATGTATTTGAGAATCAGTACAAAACGCGGTCGAAACCGAAGCCTAAACCGGCTCCGGCTGCTGCCAAAGCAACGCCTGACCCCAAAACACCCGTCGCTAAAGAAACCCCAGCCGAACCCGAACCGGCCACAACACCCGCTCCGGTAATAGTCGGTAAAACCGGCAAGCCCGCAACCCCCGCCGAAAAAGCAGCCGCTGGCAAAGCAAAACCGGGCAAAACGGCGAAAGACCCGGCAGCCAGTGTGGTGAAGAAAGACGCGCCGAAGGAGAAGAAAAAAGACAAAGAAGACGAAAAGGAAGGGTTTTGATGTGGGTAGTGGTGCAAAACTGACCGGGCTGGCGTTCCAGGTCTTAACACCACATCAAGACAGCAAAGCCGTATCTTCGTGGTCAATTTCTGAAACGCGCCATGACATTCAACGAACTAAACCTGACCAAACCCCTTCTCAACGCCCTCGCTGACCTCGGCTACACCACGCCCACTACGATTCAGGAGCGGGTGTTTTCGGTGGTGATGTCGGGCAAAGACGTGTGCGGCATTGCTCAAACCGGCACCGGCAAAACCGTCGCCTACCTGCTGCCCTGCCTGCGTCAATTGCAATCTACCGCCGACAGACAACCACAATTGCTGATTCTGGTGCCAACCCGTGAGTTGGTTCTGCAAGTGGTAGAAACGGTTGAAAAACTCGCGGCCTACATGAACGTAGCCGTAGTGGGCGTGTATGGCGGGGCCAATATGAAACCGCAAGCGGCTGGTTTACAGAGTGGAGCCAACGTAATTGTGGCAACGCCGGGCCGATTGGTTGATTTGCTCAACGCAGGCGTGGTCAGGACAAAAGCCATTAAAAAATTGGTGATTGACGAGTTTGATGAGATACTCACGCTCGGTTTCCGCACACAGTTAGCAACGATTCTGGAGCTGCTGCCCGAAAAACGACAAAACCTGCTGTTTTCGGCCACGCTGACTGCCGACGTTGAATCATTGATAGACACGTATTTCAACAGCCCGGTTCGGGTCGAAGCGGCCCCGGTTGGTACGCCGTTGGATAGCATCACGCAAACGGCGTATCGGGTTCCCAATTTTTATACCAAGATAAACTTGCTCACGTTGCTGCTCAATCAGCCGGGCAATGACCAGCCGTTTCTGATGACAAAGGTGCTGGTATTTGTAGCGACCAAAAAACTCGCCGACCTGGTATTCGACTCCCTCGAAATTGCCTTTGCCGACACCATCGGGATTATTCACGCCAACAAAGAGCAGAACAAACGCTTCGATGCCGTCAATAAATTTAAGGCTGGCACCTACCGAATTTTGATTGCTACCGATCTTGTTTCCAGAGGGTTAGACGTGGCCGAGGTGTCGCACGTGATTAATTTTGACCTGCCCGGACGCGGGACTGCTGACGAACCGGAAAATTACATCCACCGCATTGGCCGAACCGGGCGGGTCGACAAAACGGGCGTGGCCATCTCGTTTATCACCGAGGCCGAAACCGAACAGCAAACGGCCATCGAAACGTTGATGAACTACGCCATTCCAGTTTTGCCGCTACCCGACGCTTTGGTGATTTCGGACAAACTTACGCCCGACGAGATGCCGAAGATCGCTATGAAAACGATTGAGGTAAAAATCCCGAAGCGCGACGACGTTGGCCCGGCGTTTCACGAGAAGACGGATAAAAATAAAAAAGTAAACGTCCGGCGCGACCACGCTGCCGAGAAAATGAGAAAATATGGCAAACCCATCAAACGAAGCGGAAAAAAGTAAACCTGACGTCAAATTCTCCTCGCTTGGCTTGTCGCAACCATTGCTCAAAGCCGTTGCCGAGCAACACTACGAACGACCCTATCCCATTCAACAACAGGCGATTCCGGCAATTTTACGTGAGAAAGACGTGTTGGGGATTGCCAAGACCGGCACCGGCAAAACGGCCAGTTTCGTGCTGCCGATTTTAGATTTATTTCAGCGCGTAAATGTCTCTAAAGACCGGCTGGTGCGGGTGTTGGTATTGGTGCCTACCCGCGAATTGGCCGGGCAGGTGGCCGATGTATTTCTGACGTTCGGGGCCAATCTGCCCCGGCGTGTGAAAACGGTGGCCGTCTTTGGCGGGGTTTCGATAAATCCGCAGATGGTGGCCCTGCACAATGCCGAAATTGTGGTAGCAACGCCGGGCCGATTACTGGATTTACTTGCGTCGAATGCCCTGAAACTGAGCGATGTCGAGATTCTGGTGCTTGACGAAGCCGACAAAATGCTCGACATGGGCTTCTCGGAAGAAATGGACATGGTGTTCGAGCAACTGCCCGACAAACGCCAGACGATTTTGTTTTCGGCTACCCTCGGCGACGATGTGCAACGAATTAATGCGCTCTTACTCCGCAGCCCCATAAAAATCGAGATTGCTGACGAGGTCGCCCCCGTCGAACTCATCAAGCAGGTTGCCTACCGCGTTGACCCGGCTCGCAAAGGCCCGTTGCTTCGCTATCTTATCAAAAAAGAAGCCATGCAGCAGGTGCTGGTGTTTGTGTCTTCGACCCGAACGGCGGATAATCTGGTGGTGAAACTCAACAAAAACGACATCCGGGCAACGGCCATTCACGGCCAGAAAAGTCAGGGAGCCAGAACCCAAACCCTGGCCGATTTCAAAGCCGGTCGGCTAACGGTTATGGTAGCTACTGATCTGATTTCGAGAGGGATAGACATTCAACAACTCCCGTATGTGATCAATTTTGAGTTGCCGCGCTCCCCCACTGATTACGTTCACCGGATTGGCCGCACGGGTCGCGCCGAGGCCGAAGGACAGGCTATATCCCTGATTTGCCCCGAAGACGAGCATCACTTCAAAATTATCCAGAAGAAAATGGGAAAACGGGTCGAAATTATTGATACCGACGACTGGGATCTGTCGGGGTATTAATCACAGCCCGATCAGCATTCGTTTGGTAACGTTGAATCCTGACGAACGTACCTGAATCAGGTATTGGCCCGGAGCAAGATTGGTGAGGTCTAATCGTTTGCGGTCGTCAAAAACTGGTACCTGCACCGATAGCACTTCCTGACCTAAGTAGGTATAGACACTGATGGTAGCGTTCTCGATATTCTCCTGGGTTTCGATAGTTACGCGCTGATCAAAGTTTGGATTCGGGTAGATGCTCAATCCTTTATTATCTGGGTCGGCAATGAAGTTGAACAATGATGACTGAGCCGAAATACAGGTCAGCGTAGGACCATAAACCTCATACGTCCGCACTCCATAACTCCCTGATTGATTGACTTTTATGACCGGCAGATTAACCGACAGTGAATCGGCTCCCCGCGTCCAGTTATACGCCGATGTTACGTTTGGCGTTACGGCTTCGAGCGTGTAGGTGCCGATTTGCTGAATAACGGGTGCTGTCGGCACGGGCTTCACATCAACCAGAATAGCATTACTGAGCAACGACACGCAGCTATTGCGGTCGCGGGCACGGGTGGCATAACTCCCAGATTTGCGTACTGCCAATGTGGGCGTAGTCTCCCCCGATGTCCAGAGCATTGACAGTGGACTATTGCTTGTAAGAACCACCTGATCGCCATCGCAGAATATGGTGCGGCTCAGGGCTGTAACGGTTGGTGCGGCCGGCAACGGATACACCAACACCGATACGGCATCAGACGTAGGCGAGACACAGCTGAAACGGTTTAGCACCCGCAGGTTGTAGTTTCCTGACTGGTTTACAGGAATTTCGCGGCTCGTTTGCCCATTAGACCAGACATAATTATCCTCTGCCGAGGCCGCAAGCGTTACCCGTTGATCAGCGCAGAACGTGGTAGAGCCTGTTGTCGTAATAGTTGGTTTTGTCGGCGTTGGGTTTACGGTAACTATCACTGTGTTTGACCGCAGCGATGTGCAATTGTTTTGATCGGTGATGCTGAGGGTAAACGTCCCCGACCGTCGCACGTCAATTTCCTGCGTGTTTTGGCCCGAACTCCAGTTGTAGCGGGCACTGAGTGTGGCAGTGGTGAGAATTGTGTTGTCGCCATCACAAAACGTGGTTGGCTTGCCGCTGGTGATAATGGGCGTGGGCGGCAGGGCGTTTACGGTCACATTCACTACGTCTGACTGTTCGGAGGTGCAACCTGATCCGTTTCTGACGCGCAGGGCATAGCTGCCCGCTTGCCGAATGGTCAGTGCCTGGGTAGTCTGGTTGTTGTTCCAGAGATAAATGGCTTCGGGCGAGGCTGTTAGCACCACTTGCTGGTCGGCACAGATCACGGTTGGGCCACTGCTGGCAATGGCGGGTTTAGCAGGCGTTGGGTTTACAATCACGCTGACCCGGTTCGACTGGGGAGAAACGCAGCCGTTTTGGTCGGTAACGTTCAGAAAATAATCGCCTGAGCGGGTTACGTTGATAGTCTGCGTCTGTTCGCTGGTGTTCCAACGGTAGTTTACGTTGCTGGTGCTGGCCCGCAGCACAGTATTGTCGCCGTTGCAGAACGTAGTTGATTTATCGTTCGTAACCATTGGCGCTGCTGGTGCCGGATTGACCTGCACGGGTATATCACGCGATATAAAATCGCAGCCACTGACATCCCGATACCGTAGAAAATACGTGCCGGATGTGTTGGCGGTTAAGGTACGGGCGGTACTTACTGTTGTATTGGTGGCACGATTTACCCACGTGATGTCAGTGGCATAGTTGGCCGTGAGGTTCACGCTACCGCCTTCACAGAACGTGGTAGGCCCGCTGATGGCAGCCGTTGGCGCGTCTGGCACTCGTACCATTGTCGAGAAAAATGCGTTTCCCTGTGCGTCTCTTACCGTTGCCTGATAGGTCTGGCCTGAGCCACGTGTGAGCGAAGGCCCGGTGTCGCCGGTGTTCCAGCGGACAGAGGCAAATTGCCCATTTACGGTATAAGTCAGATTGTTATTAGGAGCGCAGGCCACTGAAATAGTTGGCGGCAATGAAGCAGGGTAGGGTGTAGAAGCGGCTAAAAATGTACCGCTCAACACGGCATCCCACGCATTGGCAACATCAGGTAGTGAGCCATTGTCGAAGTGGGGTTGATCAATATTGGGTCTGGCGCGCGGAACTTGAATGTTGTCTGTATTTGGCCCGTTGAATACATTGGGAACTGTTTTGATTATTTCGTCCTGGGCATCAATGATGCGTTTCCGAGCAGGACGCAGTATATCATAGTCATACGAAGCCCGTGAAATAACCCAGCTTACGTCCCGTCCATAATCCTGACGAGTACGGTTAATAACATACTTCATGTTATCAATGTACTCATTGGCTGGTGTATTGTGGAAATTATCGGCTTCGCCATGATGCCAAAGAATGGCCCGAAGACCCAGCATACTGGCATAGAAACTAAAAGCCATTCTAAGGTTGGTGTAGGGCGCACCAGGATTACTTTGCTCCAAAACTCCACCCACATAAGCGTTGAAGGTTGAACCAAATTCAGCACTTTCGCGCCAATTTCTTGCAGTAGTACCTCCATACGCAGCATTGATAAACAAAACAGGAACCCCAAGTCGTTGCACCAGTTGATCGCCTAATCGCCCCCAGTAATAGGGTTTCACACCCATTGGGGCAATAATTTGCACATTTGGGCCCAATTGTTGAAATACGGGATACGAAAAATCTGCCGGAGAGCTGTTCTTCGCCGGGCCGAAGATGCAACTTACCCGATCATCAGCGGCTGGCAGCCCAGACTCGATAACTCCCTGCGCGTTTGATTGGCCGCCAATCACAAACACCTCGCCAATGCCAATGCGCTCAACTTTAGTGTTGGTAACTTCCTGCCCGGCAAGAAACCCTTTTACTTCAAGATCATACCATCCCCCCTGAATGCCGGTCAGATCACCGGCATAGACTCCACCCTGCGGGTTTTGTTGAATAACAATAAAGGCTGTGGTGGTGCCGCCCTGCCGCGATACCATCCGGGCCTGAATCTGGTCAACGCGCTGATCGTACGTGCCAAGCACCCGAAATGTTGCCACGTTTGCATTGCTGCGTTGAAACACGGCTCTGCTCGTTGGGAAAGAAACAGTAATGGCGGCCACGGACGGCCATGCGCCCAGCAAACAGGCGGTTAGCAGGGCAAGGATTACAGGTTGTTTCATAGCGGTTCGGGCGAAGTGAGCGTGGGGGCGTTACTCCGTGAATCGTCGTCAAGTTGTAAAGTATGATCTATGGGATGATTCAGGGTCTGCCAAATCAGGTCTTTCAATTCAGTCAATCCCTGCTGCTGCACCGACGAAATAAAGACGCACGGCACTTTGCTGGGTAAGTTTTTTTTGATCGCAGTCAATGCCCCTTCCGTTACCAGATCAGTTTTTGACACGGCCAACAACCGATCCTTGTCTAACAGTTCAGGATTGTATTGGTGCAATTCGTTAAGCAGCGTTTCATATTCGGCCTTCACACTCTCGCTATTAGCCGATACGAGAAATAACAGGATTGAGTTGCGTTCGATATGTCGCAAAAAACGCAATCCCAGTCCTTTTCCTTCCGAGGCTCCTTCTATAATGCCCGGAATATCGGCCACCACAAACGATTTATAGTCGCGGTAGGCAACTACGCCGAGGTTTGGCACGAGGGTTGTGAAGGGATAATCGGCGATTTCGGGCCGGGCGGCAGACAACACCGACAGCAGCGTTGATTTGCCCGCGTTGGGAAAACCGACTAAACCGACATCGGCCAAAAGTTTGAGTTCCAGCACTACCCATTCTTCCATACCGGGTTCGCCGGGTTGGGCGTAATAGGGCGTTTGCTGAGTAGATGATTTGAAGTGCGTGTTACCCAGCCCACCCCGACCACCCGGAAAAAGAATAATCTGTTGCTGATCGGCAGTAATTTCGACCAACTGTTCGCCCGTTTCGGGGTGCCGGGCCACCGTTCCCAGCGGCACATCAAGAATCAAATCGTCGCCCTCAGCTCCGGTTCGGCGTGCGCTGTCGCCATTCACGCCGTTTTCGGCCTTCACGTGTTTGCGGTATTTTAGGTGCAATAACGTCCAGAGATTAACACTACCCCGCAGAATAATGTGACCACCCCGCCCACCGTCGCCCCCATCGGGGCCACCTTTTGGCACGTGTTTCTCCCGCCGAAAATGCACGTTTCCGGCACCTCCGGCCCCAGAACGGCAATTTATTTTAACGTAGTCAATAAAGTTTGACGAAGCCATTCGCGTTTGTTTACGCTGTCATGTACGACTCTATCGGCTTCACAGATTCCGTTTTTCGCCAAAGCGTTGGAACGAATTCCTAAAAATCAGTAAAATCAACCACCAGCCTGTTTAATTTGTCGGCAAATCTCATCGAAGATTGCCTGAACGTCACCAATACCATTGATAGCAACAAACTTCCCCTGTCCGGCATAGTAGTCGGCTACGGGTGCTGTTTCGGTATTATAAACCGTCACCCGTCGGCGGGCGGTTGGTTCGTCTTTATCGTCGGGCCGACCCGATGTTTGTCCCCGTTGCAACAGCCGTCGAATCAGTTCTTCTTCTTCAACCACGAGGGCAATCATTATTTTTATCGGCTCATTATAGCCTGTCAGTAGTATGTCAAGTGCCTGAGCCTGTGGTACAGTGCGCGGGAAACCGTCGAAAATGAAGCCTGGCCCGTGTTGGTTTTCGCGGAGCTTTACGTCAATCATCCCAATCACTACTTCGTCTGGCACCAGCAATCCCTGATTCATCAGGGCCTTGGCCCGCAGACCCAACTCCGTGCCAGCCTTAATCTGAGACCGAAGTAAATCGCCGGTTGACAAGTGAATTAACTGGTATTTGGCAATCAGATTTTCGCTTTGCGTACCTTTTCCGGCCCCCGGAGGGCCAAACAGTACAAGATTTAACATAGTGATACAGTGGGTATTGAATGAATGTCAGGGTTTAGTGTGTCTGCAAAGTTACAACGCATAGCCCTAAAACCGAACTGCCGATTAATGAACAGGCTGTACTTTATCTATCGGTCATAAAAAAAGCGACTCCGGGGAGCCGCTTTTTTTATTGTATAGTCTAAGCTGCCTATTTAGTTGCTTTCTTCACCGGAGCCTTCGGAGCAGGTTTAGTAGTGCCGGCTGCAGGTGTTGGTGCAGGTGTCGGTTTTGGCCCTTCCATAAACTCTTTGGCTTGTTTATCATTTGGATCCAACTCCAGTACTTTGGTCAGGTACTCTTTTCCTTTCACGTCATCTTTTTTGGCAAAGTTGTAACTCGCCAAATATTTATACGACGTGATAAGGTTTTTTGTGTACGTTGTTTTGAACTTTACCGAATCGGCAACAATATCTT
>JBBRUV010000029.1:0-21688 GCA_038247465.1 Cytophagales bacterium | reverse complement strand
GAGGGTTCTGTTGGGCCGGTTCCGGTGTTGGCGTTGGTGCAGGGGTTTCTGGAAATTACTGTGTTGCAGGTGTTTACGGTAGTTAGCGTGGCATTTTCGCTCACCGTATTGTTCGGTACTATTCGCGGGGCATATCTGCTGCTGTTTCTGGTAGTGCTGTATTTTCTAATGGCTGGAACCGCCCAATTTGACGGGTCTCCGCCTAACGATTTGCTGCTCTTGCTCGACCCGTTTGGCGTGGGTATGGTGCGCGACGCGGTGCTGGAAATGCTCCCGGCAGACAAAAATGCCGGGTCATTACCGGTTCCTGCTATGCTGTTTATCAACCGATTGCTGTGGCTGGCATTGTCGTTGGGGCTGCTGCGCGAAGCGGAGAAACGGTTTTCGTTCGCCGGGTTCGGTGCCCCAAGAAGCGCGACTGCCCGGGTTTTATCATTCCGTTTTTTGTCATTCCGACGACAGGAGGAATCTGCGTCGCCGAGCCGTGTAAATTCCTCTTGCCGCCGGAATGACAAAGAACGAGATTCAATTCTAATTCCCACTAACCGTATCCTGCGCCTAACCCGGTTAGAATTTCGGCAGCTAACCCGGCAAACGCTGTTTCGGGTGGTGGTTGGATTGCTGGCCCTGCTGACGGTATTATTCACCACTATTTTCAGCCAAAACCCTGATTTCCCGGTCTGGCCAACAACGGCGCATATCACTGCCGTCCGGCATCCGCTGGGGCTGTTTATGGGGCTTTTTCTGCTGATTTCTGCTGGCGAACTCATCCACCGCGAGCGTACCGTTGGGTTGTGGGCCATTTTGGACGCGCTGCCCCGGTCGGCTGCGGTGCGGCTGCTACCCAAGTTACTGGCCCTGGCGGGCGGGGCCGCTGTACTGATAAGCGTTCTGTTTGGTACAGGGCTGGCAGTGCAACTGGCAAGCGGGTTTCCGGTGAGCGATATTAACTGGCTATTGTCTGCCACTGATCTTATTATAGATGGTTGGTGGCCGTTGTGCCAGTTTGTTGCATTGGGCGCGTTGGTCTCCGTTCTGTTAGACCACCGAATTGCCGGGCATCTGGTTTCGGTCGCGCTTTTCGTAGCGTTATGGTCTGTTAATCAGCGTGTTTCTGAAAATTCAGTTTGGTTGTTCGGGTTTCTGCCGGGCAGTCGGGCCTATTCTGATCTGGTTGGTTACGGCGCGGTTGGTGCGTTATGGCCGGGTGTGAGTTTGGTCTGGTGGAGCGTGGCCGGGCTGTTTGTGGCGCTGGCGTTGCTGAGTTGGCAGCGGGGCGTTCCGGCAACTATTGCCCAACGATTACAGGAAGCCAAACGACGATTTTCGGGCCGGTATGCACTGGTGGGGGGCATTTTTGGCGCAATGATAGTAGCAGGAATCGGCTGGAAACAGCAAGTCACACCAGACAATAACAAATCAAAACCGACGAGCCAGCCGATTTTGTATCAAACCAAAACTGCCGTTTTTGAGTCGGCAGACGGGCGGGCAATTCCTGTTTCTGTGGTGTATTACCATCAGTATCAGGCTTCTGCGTTTTTAAGTGCAACGGTGGCCGCGCTGCAAACCGGCGAGAATCTGTTTGGCCCCTATCCGTTTCAGGCATTGCGGGTGCAGGAAACGCCCAAAACAATGGGGGCGTCGGCAACAGCGCAGCCGGGCCAAATTGCGCTACCCGAAACTGAAGGCTGGACGGCTAATCCCAATCACCCCGATGAACTTGATTATCTTGATTATCTCGCCACGCGGGAGGTACTGAATCAGTGGCTTGTGCACAGTATCAAACCCGCCGACAGGCCGGGCGCGGGGTTCCTGAAAACCAGTTTGGCCGAGTATCTGGCTCTGCAAACCGTTCAGGCCCGCTACGGCCCCGACCGGCTCCGGCAACGCCTGACGCAACGCGCCGACCGTTACACCAAAGGGCGCTCCCAATACAACGGCCCCGAACCAACGCTCTTACAAACTGAAAACCAGTTGTTTGTGGCGCAAGACCGAGCCGCGCTCGTTCTCACCGGCATTGGGCAGGTTTGGGGCGATTCGGCCCTGAGCCGGTGCATCGGGCAGTTTTATCGGGAGGCCAGCCAATCCTTAACTGCCCACCATTTTGAGACCCATCTCGCCCGCCAACTGCCCGACTCGTTGCGCTATCTCACTAACTACCTCAACCATCGGTATCGGTTTGGGTTTCACATCGGGCGAATCAGTCGCCAACCCAGCGACATTGCAGTAGAAATTTATCCCGAAAAAACGGATGATGACGAATTTGGTAATCCAACCGATGTACTGCCGAATGACTTTGTGCCGGTAGTGCTGCTCGATGGCAACGGCCACGAAGTCTATCGAACGCTCGTGCGGCCCGCGCCCAACCAAACAGGCTTTCGGTTGCCACTCGTGCCGGGCGCACAGGAAGCCGTTGTTGACCCAATCGGCGCGTGGCTCGGAGCCACCAGTCGCGATAAACGAAAAGTGTTCTGAACCAGTACCGTTTGTGCACGTTATTGCCCGAAAAACAAAAATTATGACTGCCCTCGAACCCGCGCCCGTTATCACCAGCCTTGACCAACTCGACCCGGCAGGCGTTTACTCCTATGCCGATTATCTGCTCTGGCAGTTTCAGGAGCGCGTTGAACTCCTGAAAGGGAAACTGTTCCCGATGGCCGCGCCCAGCACCTATCATCAGGATATTTCAGGGCAGCTTCATTTAGCCATCGGGACTTAACCGACCGCACGAATTATAACATCCGGCTGGCGTGGGAATTTGTACCGCTATCGTTTTTATATGTAGTTTATAATCAAGGTACTTACGCCGGAACAATTGATAGCCGACAACGGCAACAGGAGCAGCACGTGATCGGAAAACTGTCTTATCTGCGGCAGTTTTAAGCTCACTAAAACTATTCGTCGTAATGTCCGCGCAACGAAACAACCGTAATTTCTGAATCCGTTATGGAATATACCAATCGGCGTGCCTCGTCAATTCGACGCGACCAAAACCCCTGCTTATTACCTTTCAGCGGTTCTGGTTTGCCGATTCCATCGAAGGGTGTTCGGGCGCACTCTTCAAACATTCTGAAAATCCGTTTGAGCAGCTTAGGCTGCTCAATAACCCATTGATTCAGGTGAGCTACGGCAGCCGGGCTGAGCGTGGTATTTCGCTTCATCGAACAACTCTGTAGGCTTCGATTTCAGCCAGTACATCAACGGGTTCATCATTCTCCAACGCATCGGCCAGTTGAGCAATTTTTTCGTAAGGCAATGTGTAGGCATACGCTGATTCTGACTCAGTATCTACTGTTAAAGTATTGCCTTCTTCAGCCTCAACCCGAACCGATACGCGCCGGGAGCCAAAATGGGCTTTAATACTATCCAACAGATTTGTGTCTGCTTTGTCAGCTTCGAGGTGAAAAACGAGCGATTCCACAGCGTATTTTTTTGATTAAAGATACCCAAAAATTCTTACACAAATGCCATCGTTTTCTCCCACAGCCACCGGGCGTTTTCGGGCGTAATGTCGCGGTTGCGGGGTGTCTGGGGCTGGCTGTCAGCAAAAAAACCGCCGTTGTTTCGCTCACCGATGGCTTTAAGCGGGGCCGAGGCCAGAAAAACCGATGTTTCGGCACCGCGCTCCGGGGTCCGCATGAAAGGCCGCATGATACCCAGTATCACCTGACCGAGACCGGGTAAATCACTCCCGAAATTGGTTTTGACCACGCCCGGATGCACCGAATAAGCCGTGATGCCCGTATTGGCAAAACGAGTGGCAAACTCTTTGGCAAATAGCAGGTTAGCTAATTTTCCGTCGCAGTAAGCGATCAACGTATTCAGGTTCTCGATGCGCCGGAAAAACCGCTCTTTTCGCCCGCCTTGGTAGGCCGACGACGACAGGGTAATCACCCGGACATCATTCGTTTGGCGGGCCGTTTTCTGCAGTAAATCAAGCAGATGGTGGGTCAGTATAAAATGGCCGACGTGATTGGCGAAGAATGACTTCTCGACCTGCCCGATAAATTCGATGCTTGTGGGTGTATAACCGGCGTTGTTAATCAGTACATCGAGCCGGTCGTAGGTTTGGCTAACCTGCTGGGCTACGGCTCGCACAGAGTCCCGGTCGGCGAGGTCGGCAAGGAGCAAATCAACCCGAACAGCCGGGTTCGCTTTTTGAACGGCGGCCTGGGCTTCCTGGCCTTTTTTTGCGTTTCGACAAACCAGAATCAGATTAAAACCCCGTGTGGCAAGGGCTTTGGCAGTGGCTAAACCAATACCGGCGTTTGCGCCGGTGATGAGGGCAGTTTTCATGCAATTAACAAGTAGCAGTGAACAATAAGTAGTTCTAACAGAGAAATGCCAAAAACTACGAATAGTTCACTGTTAATTGTTTGCTGATTACTGTTAATTGTCAAATGCTGGCGCGAATTCGTTTCTAGCGAAATCATCGAGTTTTACCTTGCCGAATGTAGTGGGGCGGTTGGCTAAGTAATCGGCCTGCATGATGCCGGTTCGCATGGCCTGACCGAGTTTGGTGTATTCGGTCGCCATTTCTTCATTCAGTCCGGCTCCCATCATACCCCGTGTGTTTTGGTCGTCAGGAAAAACGACCCAGGGCGTTTCGGGTTTGCCAACAGCAGCACCCAGCACAGCGGCAATCTCGGCTCCGGTACGCTCGTCGCTCGCCATGTAGCGGACGCGGAAGCCCGTAAAGTCAAGATTAACAAGCTGTTGCAGGGCAGCTTCGGCAATATCGGTAGTGTGAGCCAGCGCAATTGTGTCATCGCCAAAGTTGCTGCCCATGATTCCCATGCCTTTTATCATGCCAATCATACCGAAGAGATTATACATGAAGTAGGGCGGGCGCAAAGCCAATGTGTTCAGCCCGGCAACGGCTTTAAGTTTCTGCTCGGCATCATACAGCCCGTCAACCGGGCCAACGCCGTTGCCAACGTGTGCACCAACGCTGCTCAACAACACGGCAAACCGAATGTCATTGGCCGTAATAGCCGCGATGTAGTTATCAGCAACCTGGTTCTGGTAGGCCCGCCAGCCCGACACGCCCCACTTTGGCGGAATCATCAGATAAACGGCATCAGCCCCGGCAAAAGTCCGAGTTAGAAAAGCGGTATCGTCAACCGAACCAACGGCGGCTGTGGCACCGAGGGTTTCGATGGCGGCTGCGTTTTCGGGTTTCGAGGTGATAACGGTAACGGTGTGGCCTGCCGCCAACAACCCTTCGGTGATGGGTTTACCGGTATGGCCCAATGAGCCGGTAATGACGTATTGCATGATTGTAGCGTTTAGTAGACTGATAAGGCAAAGGCAAATTCCTTATACTTGTATATACAAGCATTGTGAGAAAAAAGTTCAGTGGGTGCTAAACGCGGTAGCCATACCAAACACCTGTTTTGTTAGCGCAATCAGTTCATCTGGTCCGCCACCAATGGTTTCCATATAGCGCAGGGCGTTTTGCCGAACAACGTCCAAAATCTGCGGATGAAGGGCCTTACCCGATTCGGTGGGCGAAACAAGGGTGTTTTTGCCCTCGCTCTGCCGAATAACCAAATTTTTCTGCTCTAATTTCTCGATGAGCCGCGTAATGGTTGAGGGCGACAAAAACAGCCGTTCACTCAGAACGGTGGGCGTAATGCCCGGCGATTCAACAATTTCCCAGAGCAGATACGCGTGCGAATACGTCAGTCCCAGCCCCCCAAAGGCTTCGTCGCTCATGTTGGTAATGGCGCGTGCCAGTGCATTGGCCGAAAACAGCAGGCAGGCCGCAAACCGGGTAGTTTCTTTGTCGGGAGTCATATCTTTAGCGGCAAGTGCACTTCGCACATCATACACCGGGCCGACCCTCCGCCGTTGCCTTCGATCATCGAGAGGTCAACATGAAGCAGCGTAGCCGAATCGTCAAGCATTTCGATCTGTTTCGACGTGAGCGACTCAAACGCTGCGGTTGACATGACGAGGAGTTTGTGTTTTTTCTGAGTCTCGATCAGCAGCATATTACCGGCAAAATGGCTCATCTGTTCCAGGGTGATGTCAATAATCCGTTTGTTGAGTTTCACTAATTCCTGCCGTACCAGCAACCGCTCGTCGGGGTTGGTGATGGCAGCCAGACAGACCACCGCAAACGAATCGCCGATGCACATCAGCACGTTGGTGTGATACACGGCCTTGCCAGCCGCGTCGGTAGCATGAAAACTCACCACGCGGTAGCCCGTGCGTCGGCTGTATTCGGCCAGCACGTCGGGGTGCGTTCGGGGCGACAGACAGGCGAAAGCCACGCGGTTCATCCGGTCAAACACTAAGCTACCCGTACCTTCGAGGTATTTGCCGTCCTGCTCAAAGGCAGTGAGGTCAACAATTTTAGAGACGTGGAAGCGCTTGGCGAGGTCGTCAATAATATCGGTGCGCCGTTCGAGCCGCCGGTTGCCGGCCTGCATCGGATACAGGACCACCGTGCCGCTGTAATGAAACGAAACCCAGTTGTTGGGAAAAACCGAATCAGGGGTATAGGGGTCGGGCGTATCGTTGTAGATCATCACCTCTACCCCGGCATCCTGGAGGTGGCGGGCCATGTCATCAAACTCGCGCAGGGCATCGTGCTGGGCGATGTCTTTGGTTTGAGCAGCTACTTTAATGTCCTGAAACGCATTGGATTCGGCGGTTTCGGGGTTAAAGCCGAAGTTCACCGGGCGAATCATCAAAATGCGGGAGGTGGTCTGGGATTGCATTGTTTCTGCGTCACTGCTAAGATTTCGGTAGCAAGTTAGCACGAACCAATCACTATTTACCCAACCAGGCCATCTACGCCACCGGCGGGGCAAGCATAGCCTTAAAATCGTCTTCCGAGATCATCGGTACGTTGAGTTGGGTGGCTTTCTGGATTTTCGACGGCCCGGCGTTTTCGCCCACAATGAGGTAATTGAGTTTTTTCGACACGCCCGACACCAACTTTCCGCCGTTAGCCGCAATAACCTCCTCCAGCTCCTCGCGGCTGAATCCGGCAAACGTACCCGAATATAAAAAGGTCTTGCCCGTCAGCGCGTCGCCAACCGGCTCAATCACCTTGCGCTCGCCCACCAGTTGCACCCCGGCCCGCCGAAATCGCTCAATGTAGTCGCGGTTGGCAGGGTCGGCAAACCAGGTCAGTGCGCTTTCGGCAATGCGCGGGCCGGTGTCTGGCACGGCCAACAGCGCGGGCAAATCAGCAGCCATCAGCGCGTCAATATTGCCAAAATAATCGGCGAAGTTGCGGGCCGTGGTGCTGCCCACATACCGGATGCCGAGGGCAAACAACACATTGGCAAACGACTGATTTTTAGATTGTTCAATGGCCATCAGGATATTTTCAACGGTCTTCTCCCGGAAACTGACCACCCTGATTTTACCAGTCTCCTCGTCTATAAACGTGCGCTCTAAACCCAGCAGTTGGTCATATCTCAGGTCATACAAATCGGCGGGCGACTGCACTAAGCCGCGCTCGATGAGCAACTGGATTTTGCCTTCGCCGAGGCTTTCGATGTTCATGGCCCGTCGCTGAATAAAATGCTCGAACCGGGCCTGCCGCTGTGGTGGGCAACCGGCTTCGTTGGGGCAGTAGAAATGAGCCTGAGCCGTTCCCTTCTCGTCTTCTTTCCGAATCAGGCCGGTGCCACAGGCCGGGCAAACCGTCGGAAACACAACGGGCAGTGCATCGGCGGGGCGGCTGGCCAGATCAACGCCCGTGATTTTCGGGATAATTTCTCCGCCTTTTTCGACAAA
The DNA here is from genome assembly GCA_038247465.1 of Cytophagales bacterium. Taxonomy (GTDB): domain Bacteria; phylum Bacteroidota; class Bacteroidia; order Cytophagales; family Spirosomataceae; genus JBBRNH01. The sequence continues at coordinate 13,930 of JBBRUV010000029.1, read as the reverse complement.
AACTAAATCGCCGACCATCAAACCGAGCCGGGCAATTTCGTTGGCGTTGTGGAGCGTGGCGCGTTTCACGGTGGTGCCGGCCAGCAATACCGGAGTCAGGTGAGCAACGGGAATAATGGCCCCCGTCCGGCCCACTTGATAACCGATTCGTTCGAGCCGCGTAGTAGCGGCCAACGCCTTGTATTTGAAGGAGATAGCCCAGCGCGGACTTTTTGAGGTGTAGCCCAATTCGCGTTGCTGGTCGTAGCGGTTGATTTTGATGACGATGCCATCCGTGCCGAGCGGCAGGGAAAATCGCTGTTGCTCCCACTCATTAATGTAGGCCATTACCTGCTGAATATCAGCGCATTTCCGCCAGGTTTGCGACACGTTGAAGCCCCACGATTTCAGGGCAATCAGGCTTTCTTCATGCGTTTTGAACACGGCCGGCTCCGACAGAAACGAATAAATGTAGCAATCGAGTCGTCGGTGCGCCACCGCCCGCGAATCCTGCTGTTTAAATGCGCCCGACGCGGCATTGCGCGGGTTTGCCAGCAGTTGCTCGCCAATGTCTTCACGTTCTTTATTAAGTTGCTCAAACACCGCAAACGGCATAAAGCCCTCGCCCCGAACCTCAAAAAGAGGTGGCTGGTGCGGTCCGACGGTTCGGTTGGTGGTCGGTGGTTCGTGGTTGTTCACTGACAATGGCAAGGTTCTGATCGTCTTTAGGTTAGCCGTAATGTTGTCGCCCCGTGTGCCGTCTCCGCGTGTGGCTCCCTGCACAAACAGGCCGTTTTCGTACGTCATGCTCAGGGCTACACCATCAAATTTCAGTTCACAGATATACGCATACTCCTGCCCGTCGAGTCCTTTTTTGACGCGGTTATCAAACTCCACGAGGTCTTCTTCGGAGTAGGTATTGCCGAGCGATAGCATCGGAAAGCGGTGATACACCGTTGGAAATCCGTTGGTGATCGTGCCCCCCACCCGCAGGCTTGGCGAATCGGGCTGGCGGAATTCGGGGTGGTGCGTTTCGAGGGTAGTGAGTTCGGTCAGGAGCGCGTCGAACGTAAAATCGTCTACGTCCGAGATATTGTTTTGGTAATATTGGTGGTTCAGGTAGTTCAGGCGGGCCGTTAGGTCGGCAATGCGTTGTTGTGGGTTCATAGTTTTCAGCCAAAGGAGCCGGGCAATGTTTAGCTAAAATACGGTAGTTTTGCGGGTTAATCAGTGATTAAATCCTGGTAATTTCCAAAAATTGACTCCCTAAACTAAAACGAATCAATGCCCATCATCGCCCCTTCGTTGCTTGCCGCCGACTTTGCCAACCTGCAACGCGATGTCGAGATGCTAAACCGCAGCGATGCCGACTGGCTGCATATTGACGTGATGGACGGGGTATTTGTGCCGAATATCTCGTTTGGTTTTCCGGTAATGGCGGCTATTAAACCGTTGGCTAAAAAGCCGTTAGACGTACACCTGATGATTGTGCAGCCGGAACGTTATTTGCAGGCGTTTGCCGAAGCCGGAGCCGCGCACATCACCGTTCATTACGAAGCCTGCCCGCATTTGCACCGCACATTAGGGCAGATTCGGGAACTCGGCTGCCGGGCGGGGGTGGCCCTCAACCCGCATACGCCCGTCGAAAGTTTGCAGGATATACTTGACCTGATTGACATTGTACTGCTGATGTCGGTGAATCCCGGTTTTGGCGGGCAGACGTTTATTAAACACAGCATTGCCAAAACCCGGCGCATGAAACAACTGTTACTGATGCACAACAGTCCGGCCCTGATTGAACTCGACGGGGGCGTGGCCCTGAGTAATGCCGGGGCATTGGTGCAGGCTGGGGCAGATGTGCTGGTGGCAGGCAGTTCGGTATTTAAAGCCGCCGACCCCGCCGAAGCCATCCGGCAGTTGACAGTAGTTAGTGGTGCGTAAAACCCGTAACAATCATCAGATAAACCGATTATGAAGTTATATTTTTTGCCCAGTCTGTATTTGCTCCTGCTGACGAGTGCCTGCAAGCAAACACAGTCAACGGCGGGCGAAGCTACCAGTACCACCCTACCCACCACATCGCTTGATTCGGCGGCATTGGCCACTCCTCCGATTGCCCCCGAATGGGCTAAAAATGCCACGATCTACGAAATAAACACCCGGCAGTTTTCGCCCGAAGGCACCTTCAACGCCGTTGAAGAACAATTGCCCCGACTCAAAGAATTGGGCGTAGATATTGTCTGGTTTATGCCGATTTACCCCGTTAGTCAGACCAACAAGCGCGGCACCCTCGGCAGCCCCTACGCCGTTGCCAACTACACCGCCGTGAACCCGGATTTTGGGACAATGGCCGATTTCAACGCGCTCGTGAAGCGGGCGCACGCGCTGGGCCTGCGCGTGATGCTCGACTGGGTTGCTAACCACACCGGCGTTGACCACGTTTGGGTAACGCAACACCCCGACTGGTACACGCTCCGCAAGGGTAAAATGACCCCGCCCGTTGCCGAAAACGGCACCGTTACCGACTGGAACGACGTGCTTGACCTGAATTATGACAACCCCGACCTGCGGAAAGGCATGATCTCGGCCATGCAGTTCTGGCTCCGCGAGGCTGACGTTGACGGATTTCGGTGCGACGTAGCCGGGCTGGTACCAACCAATTTCTGGGCCGAGGCCCGCCCGCAACTCGATGCCGTGAAGCCGGTGTTTATGCTCTCCGAAAACGAAGATCAGCCCGATCATTTCAAGGCGTGTTTCAACGCCAATTACAGTTGGGCCATGTTCACCATGTTTAAGGCCATTGCCAACCGCGCCCGGCCCGCAACGGGTATAGACTCGGTGCTGGCCACAAACCGCAAACGTTTCCCGGCCTGGCATTACCAGATGCTGTTTACCCAAAACCACGACGAAAACGCCAAGGGTGGCACACTGGCCGAAACCTTTGGCCCCGGAGCCGATGCGTTTATCGTGCTGACGAGTACGCTGGACGGTATGCCTCTGATTTACAACGGAATGGAGTCAGGATTGAACCGTCGGTTGTCGTTCTATGACAAAGACACCATTCAGTGGGGAACCTACGCCCGGACCGATTTTTTCAATAAACTGCTAACCCTCAAACACCGCAACCGCGCCCTCTGGAACGGTGCAGCGGGTGGGAAAGTCGTGAAAGTACCCACCGACCACGACGATTTTGTATATGCCTTTACGCGCCAAAAAGAAGGCGACCGTATTGCTGTGATTGTGAATTTGAGCAATCAGCCACAGACCATTCGGGTAGGGGGCGAAGGATACGAAGGAGTCTATACCGAGATTTTCACCCGCCAGCCCGCAGAACTGAAACCGGGTATGACGCTGACGCTGAAACCCTGGGAATACCAGGTGATGACCAATTGAGCCGAACGTTCGGCCCCGGCAGGTCGTTACCCCGGCGAATCCTGCCCGTAACATTACCCGACAACACCGCGTTGTTGTGTTTTTATCTGCTCACCAACTACCGGATTAACTAAGCTGAACCGTTATGTCTAAAAACTTAGTCATTGTAGAGTCTCCGGCGAAAGCCAAAACCATCGAAAGCTACCTCGGTAGTGATTTCACGGTGAAGTCAAGTTTCGGCCACGTCCGTGATTTACCCAAAGATGGCATCGCCGTTGACGTCACAAACGGATTCAAACCTGCATACGAAGTGTCGCCCGACAAACGGGCGTTGGTGAACGAACTCAAGAAGTTAGCCAGCCAGAAAGGAATAGAGGTCTGGCTCGCCACTGACGATGACCGCGAGGGCGAAGCCATCTCGTGGCACCTCAAAGAAGCCCTCGGCCTGCGCGACAATACCAAACGAATCGTGTTTCGGGAGATTACCAAGACCGCCATCCTGAACGCTATCAAACAACCCCGTACCATTGACGTTGACCTCGTGAACGCCCAACAGGCCCGGCGCGTACTGGACCGGCTGGTGGGTTACGAACTCTCGCCCGTGCTGTGGCGCAAAATCAAAGGCGGCAGCATTAAAGGCTTGTCGGCGGGTCGTGTGCAGTCGGTGGCGTTGCGGCTCGTGGTGGAGCGCGAGCGCGAAGTGGACAAACACAATGCCAAATCGAGTTTTAAGGTAACGGCCCAGTTTTTGGTGGATGGCAGCAAAGTACTGAACGCCGAATTGCCCAAAAACTTTGCCACCGAAGCCGAAGCCCGCACCTTTCTGGAGGCTTGTATCGGCGCCGGATACAAGATTAAAAATCTGGAAGTTAAGCCCGCCAAAAAATCACCCGCCCCGCCATTTACAACGTCAACGCTGCAACAGGAAGCCGCCCGGAAGTTGTCATATTCAGTTGACCGGACGATGAAACTGGCGCAGGGACTCTACGAAGCCGGTAAAATCTCGTACATGCGTACCGATTCCACGAGCCTCTCGCAGGAGGCCGTTGACAAAGCCACCGCCGAGATTACAACCGAGTTTGGGGCGAATTATGTGCAGAATCGGCAGTATAAAACCAAAAATGAATCGGCGCAGGACGCCCACTAAGCCATCTGGCCCACCAATTTCATTGACCGCACCGCCGGGGCCTACCGCGACCATAAACGACTGTATGAACTAATCTGGAAACGCGCTATTGCTTCGCAAATGGCTGACGCTCAACTCGAACGCACAACGGTAACGGTGGGGGTTCGGTTTGGAAATGTAAGTTTGAGAACTGTCGAAAAAGATTTGTCAAGAGACGACGATACCGACAGCCCATTTACAGATGAGGCATCTGTTGCAAGTTTTTTACCGAATTTAAGCGAAAAACCAAACCTCCCCTCTGAACTCATCGCACAGGGCGAAGTGATTAAATTCGACGGGTTTTTGCGGGTTTATCTCGAATCGAAAGACGACGAAGACGACGAAGACGCGAAAGGAATGTTGCCGCCGTTGAGCATCGGGCAGGGGCTGAACTTAGGTCAGATGAAAGCCACCGAGAAGTTCACGCGCCCGCAACCGCGCTACGCCGAAGCGAGTCTGGTGAAAAAGCTGGAAGAAATGGGTATCGGTCGCCCGTCAACCTACGCGCCCACAATTTCGACCATCATTAACCGGGGTTACGTTGAAAAACAAGACCGCCCCGGTCAGGAGCGGGCGTTCAAAGAATACACGCTGAAGCAGGATAAAATCACCGAAACGAGCGGCAAAGAAACCTTCGGCTCCGAAAAAGCGAAGCTATTCCCGACCGACACCGGCATGGTGGTGAGCGATTTTCTGGTTGAGTACTTCCCAAACATCGTGGATTACAAATTCACGGCCAACGTTGAGAAAGAGTTTGATGAGATTGCCGATGGCAGGATGAACTGGCAGCAGATGCTGGAAGGGTTTTATGACCCGTTTCACCGCAACGTAACCGAGATTCAGGGTTCCGACAAAGTATCATTCAAAACGGGCGAGCGTATTCTGGGAGCCGATCCGAAAACGGGCAAACCGATTTCGGCACGGCTCGGTAAATACGGCGCGTTTGTGCAGATTGGGGAAGCCGCCGACGAGGAAAAACCCCGCTATGCCAACCTTCGCAAAGACCAACTGATTGAGACCATCTCGCTCGAACAAGCCCTCGACCTCTTCAAACTACCCCGCGAAGTGGGCTTCTTTGAAGACAAACCGATGGTAATCGGCGTGGGTAAATTTGGGCCGTATGTCAAGCACGACGAAAAGTTTATTTCCCTTGCCAAAGAAGACGACCCTTACACGATTGACGAAGGACGAACTATTGAACTCATCCAGCAGAAACGCGCCGAAGCCGTTACCGAAGCCCTCGGCGAGTTTGAGGGTCAGCTTGTTACAACCGGAAAAGGGCGTTTTGGGCCGTATGTAAAATTTGCCGATAAGTACGTCTCATTGCCCCGCACCGAACAACTCGCTGGACTGACACTGGAGCGGGCCATCGAACTGATTGAGGCTAAACGGCAGGCCGAAGCCAGCAAATACATCAAAGAATTCCCGGAGCAACCCACAATCAAGGTCGTAAACGGACAATACGGGCCGTATCTGGCGGTAGGCAAGCGGAACGTCAAAATCCCGAAAGACGTAGATGCCGCCAGCCTGACGCTGGAAGACTGCCTGAAATTAGCCGGCGATGGCCCCGCCGACGACAAAGCCCCGGCCAAAAGCGGAGCCAAGAAGGCAACAGCCAAAACAACCGCAACCAAGGCGAAGGCCCCCGCCAAAACCGCAACTGCCACGAAAATTGCCGCCAAGCCTGCGGTTCGCAAAACAACGGCGACGGCTGCTAAGAAACCGGCAGTGGCAAAGAAAAAATAGTGCCCAAAAATTTGTGTCAATTGGCTCTGTTGCCCGAAATGAATCTACGCCCAACAGCGACGTAGCGACGTAAATATATCGGTAGAGTTTAGTCAGCCCGTTGGCTCTCAATTCTTTGAACTCGCCCAGGAATTACAGAGTCTGTTGGGAAGAAAAGTGGACCTGGTATCAAAAAATGGCATCAAGCCAGCCTATTTTTCAGCCATTTCGCCCGACTTGATTGATGTCTAAACGTGATCCTGCTTTGTTGATTGCCGATATTTTAACCTCAATTGGCATAATTCAGACCCACACAGCCGGTCTTAGTTATGACTCGTTCTTGGCCGATAGTCGGACGGTCGAGGCAGTTGAGCGAAATTTTGAAATCATTGGTAAAGCCGCAAATCAGATCCCGAAACCATTCCAGCAAGAGAACCCACAAATTGCATGGCATAGCTTAGTGTAACCAAATAGCCGCTGATTTGTAAGTCCCGTTCTAATCAAATTCTTGATTTTGTAAAAAGCCCACGATTGTGTTTGTGGGCTTTTTACAAAAAACATTAATCGTAATATTACAATTAATAAAAATCGTCTTACCTTTGCACTATGGGACTTACGAAGACCGACATCTTTACCGCCGAACAAAACCGCGTTGCTGACCTTGCCAAAGCCTTCGCACACCCGGCGCGGGTGGCAATTTTACAACTGCTGGCTCAACGAAAAGCCTGTGTTTGCGGTGATTTGGTGGACGAACTACCACTGGCCCAGGCAACTGTGTCGCAACACCTGAAAGAACTCAAACGCATCGGCATCATCCGGGGAGACGTTGACCCACCCCGCGTTTGCTACTGCATCAACGAACCCGTCTGGAACGAGGCCCGCCAAACGTTCGGCGCGTTGTTGGATAGTATCATGGCCGTTGATTGCTGCGAAACCTGTTAATCCTTATTTTTTGCCCAATCCAATCGTAATATTACAATAAACCAACTACGAAAATGCAAACGCTCGAACCAATTACTGATGCTTCGCTGAAGCAGCTTGTCCGCGATGCCTATGGAGCCATCGCCGAACGCGGCCAGAATTATAAGGCCACCAATGCCTGCGGCTGTGGCCCCGACTGTTGCTCGTCGCCCGATGATACCGCGCTCATGGCCGACGATTACACCCAACTCGCTGGTTATGTGGCCGATGCCGATTTGGGGTTGGGTTGCGGATTACCCACGCAATTTGCCCGAATCAAACCCGGTGACACCGTCATCGACCTCGGCTCCGGCGCGGGCAACGATTGTTTTGTGGCCCGCCACGAAACCGGCCCAACGGGGAAGGTAATCGGGATCGACTTCACGGAGCCGATGATTGACCGCGCCCGCCGGAACGCCGATGCGCGCGGGTTCAACAACGTTGAGTTTCGCTTTGGCGATATTGAAAATATGCCCGTCGCCAACAATACCGCCGATGTGGTCGTGTCGAACTGCGTACTGAATCTGGTACCGAACAAGCCGAATGTAATTGCCGATATTTTTCGGGTGCTAAAGCCGGGTGGTCATTTCAGCATCTCCGATATTGTACTGCTGCGCGACCTGCCCGCCAACCTCCACCGGCCTGTCGAACTCTATTCGGGCTGTATCAGCGGGGCCATTCAGAAAGACGAGTATCTCCGCATCATTGCCGAAACGGGTTTTGTCAACGTGGTGGTGCAGAAAGAAAAGCCCATTGTACTACCCGACGCGTTTCTGGCCGAATACCTTACTACCGACGAAATCGCGGCTTACCGGCAGGTCTCGACCGGGCCACGCCAGGCCGGGATTGTGAGCGTGACGGTCTATGCCGAAAAGCCCGTTAACGATCAGCCGGTTGCGGCCAAACCCGTTGTGCAACTGATCGATGTGGCTGGTGCTGAGGGTGAAGCCTGCTGTGCGCCGGGCTGCTGCGCCTAAGGTATGATGATACTAAATTTTCGCCCTGCACAACCCAGCGACTGGCCTACGGTGGTTGGGTTGTTGCAACAAACCGACTTGCTCACGGATGATTTGCCCAACCACCTGACAGGTTTTTGGGTTGCCTTCACCGATGCTGAACTGGTTGGCACAGCCGGTATCGCTGCATTTGGGCAGGTGGGCTTGCTGCGTTCCGTAGCCGTTCGGCCCGATTGTCAACGGCAACAGGTAGCCCGGCAGTTGCTGGAACGCTTACTGATTCAGGCGCAAGCTGTCGGTCTGACGGATTTGTATCTGCTGACAACAACGGCCAGCGGCTATTTTGAGCGGCACGGGTTTTCGACCATCGCCCGCGAGACTGTTCCCGATACCATCCGGCAAACCCGGCAGTTCAGCGGGCTTTGCCCGGATACGGCCATTCTGATGCACAAAGCTTTTTAAATTAACTGTTTATGAAACGAATCTTAGTTCTGTGCACTGGCAACTCGGCTCGCAGCCAGATGGCACACGGTTATCTGCAACACTTTGCGGGCAACAATGCCGAAGTCTTCAGCGCGGGCGTGGCTCCGTACGGCGTGAACCCGCTGGCGGTGCAGGTGATGGCCGAAGACGGGATTGACATCAGTCATCATACCGCCAACCATGTTGACGAATACGCAGCCCTGCCGTTCGATTTTGTCATTACCGTCTGCGATAATGCCCGCGAACAATGCCCGTTTTTTCCGGGGGCGGGCCAACCCATTCACCGCTCTTTTTCGGACCCTTCGCACGTGCCAGAAACAGACCGACTGGCTCAGTTTCGGATGGTTCGGGATGAGATTAAGGTTTATAGCGAACAGTTCATCAACCAAAATAGCTGACCAATGGCAAACGCAATCTCCTCGCAATCAGAGACTTTTTCAACATTGTTGGTACGGCCCAGGCTTTCTTTTTTAGATCAGTACCTCACGCTCTGGATTTTTCTGGCGATGGCCGTTGGCGTAGGCATCGGCTACTTTTTTCCGCAATCCGAAGCGTTTATCAACCAGTTCAACGTCGGCACGACGAACGTACCGCTGGCTATCGGGCTGGTGCTGATGATGTTCCCGCCGTTGGCGAAAGTGCGGTTTGCCGAACTGCCGAAGGTATTTGCCAACCCGAAGATTCTGGGTTTATCGCTGCTGCAAAACTGGGTCGTCGGCCCACTGCTGATGTTTGGGCTGGCCGTGCTGTTTCTGCCCGACAAACCGGAGTATATGACCGGCCTGATTATGATTGGCATCGCCCGCTGCATTGCGATGGTCATCGTCTGGAACGACCTGGCCGGGGGCGACCGGCTCTATGCGGCTGGTTTAGTGGCGTTTAACAGTGTGTTTCAGGTCTTGTTTTACTCGGTTTATGCCTGGGTGTTTATCACGGTGCTGCCGCCGTTGTTCGGGCTGACCGGCTACACTGTCCAAATCGGCATTGGCGAGGTCGCGCAGAGCGTGTTTATCTATCTCGGCATTCCGTTTCTGGCCGGTATCGTTGCCCGATTCGTGCTGACCCGCGTGAAGTCGGTGGCCTGGTATGAGCAGACGTTTCTGCTCGCCGTGAGTCCCATTACGCTGATTACCTTGCTGTTCACGATTGTGGTCATGTTCAGCCTGAAAGGGCGATTGATTGTGCAGATTCCGTTCGATGTGTTGCGGATTGCGCTGCCGCTGACGGTCTATTTTGTGCTGATGTTTATGTCGGCGTTTTTCCTCTCCAAACGCGCTGGGGCCGATTACGCCAAGAGCGCATCGCTGGCCTTCACCGCTGCGGGCAACAATTTCGAGCTGGGCATCGCCGTAGCCATTGCCGTATTCGGCATCAATTCGGGGGCCGCGTTTGCCGCCGTCGTCGGACCACTAATCGAAGTGCCGGTGCTGATTCTGATGGTCAACTTTGCCCTGCGTCAACGCAACCGCTTCGCCTGATTTACCCTAAAACCCGGCTGCTTTGGCGGCTCTGTCAACCATGAAAATTGCGCTATTTTCGGACATTCATGCCAACTTACCCGCCCTGGAAGCCGTACTTGCCGACATTGACAAAAAATGCCCTGATGCGATTTACTGTCTTGGAGATTTGGTCGGCTACAACATCTGGCCCAATGAAGTCATCAATACCATCCGTCGGCGCGGCATTCCGTACATTGCTGGAAACTATGATTACGGCATTGGCCGTCATCACCGCCACTGCGGCTGCAACTACCTTTGCGGCCATTGACCGGAAACACAACCCCACACGGGCCGCTGGATACGATTCGGTTCTGAATGCAGGATGCCAGCGAAGGCTCGTTGTTAGCACCGGGCTTGGGGGCTTGTTTCGACCCGCTGAGAACAGCCTACCGTACAGACAAAAATCTTCTGCCCCGGCTTTCAGCCGGGAGATTTTTTGTATCTTTCAGGTATGCAAACCCGTCAAAAATTAGTGGTACTGTCTGGTGCGGGTATCAGTGCCGAAAGCGGCATCAAAACCTTCCGTGATAACGATGGTCTGTGGGAAAACCACCGCGTTGAAGATGTAGCAACCATCGAAGCCTGGCACCGAGACCCCGTTCTGGTGCAAACGTTCTACAACCAACGCCGGAAACAACTGCCCACCGTGCAGCCCAACGCCGGCCATTACGCGCTGGCTAAACTCGAAGAAAAGTACGATGTGACAATCATCACCCAGAACGTGGATGACCTCCACGAACGGGCCGGTTCGACCAACGTGATGCACCTGCACGGCGAACTGCTCAAAGTCCGCAGCAGCGAAGACCCCGACCTGATTCTGGAAAATTACGATTGGGAAGCCAGCGACTACGAGATTCCGATGGGCGCATTATGCCCCAAAAAATCGCAACTACGGCCCCATATCGTGTGGTTTGGCGAGTCCGTACCGATGATCGAACCCGCCATCGGGCAAGTCATAGAAGCCGATTTGTTTATCGTTACCGGCACTTCGTTAGCCGTGTATCCTGCCGCCGGTCTGGTTGATTTTGTGGATTCGTCGGTGCCGATTTACGTGGTTGACCCTAACATTCCCGAAGTCCGTCGGCGCGATAATATTACGCTCATCCCCGAAGCGGCCTCAACGGGTCTGGCACGGCTGGTAGAGCAATTGCTACAATAACGTTAAGACGCTATTTGGCCCGGCAGATCAGCCCCGGCGGGGCTGCTTACTGCCCCATTTTCAGCAACCGAATCGTGCGTAATTTCCAGCTCTGGTATTGAATCTGGAGCAGGTATGACCCGGTTGACAGCGATTCGCCAAACGTAATGACTTGCCCCGTTGCAGCACTGCCCATCTGCAACCGCTCCCGGCCCAGGTCGTCAATCACCCGCAAGGCCCGCACCGGCTGATCAACCACAACCGTGAACGCCCGGTTGGTTGGGTTGGGCGATACGAGTAGCCCAACTGTTTCGTCTTCCGAAATCCCCACCCGACTGCCGGGCGCACAGACCGAAACAGTTTTGCAGTATTGTTTGTGCCAGGGAGCCGCCGAATAATTCACGCCCACGCAGACATCGCCCCCGTTAAACCACGGCCCAAAATCAATGGTTAGTTTTGACGGTTGCCCCGCCGTTGGGGTCAACGTGCGCGTTGACCCCGTACACCACCACGAGAACGCGGTGGCATTGGTGAGGTGGGCCGCATTTACCTCAAATAGTTTCAGGTGGTTAGGCCGGGCGCAATCAGGCCCAACCACCGGAGCCGTTGTTGATGCCGGGGGTGCCACCGTTGTTGATGGGGGCGGAGGGGGTGGCGTTGGGTTGCTGACGGTGATAAGTACACTCCCTGATGTTGCAGTTTGGCCCTGATTGTCAGTCGCTTTCGCTGAAATCGCGTAAGTGCCAGCCGCTACACTCGCCCAACTGAACGGATAGGGTGTGGCGATGGCTTCACCCAGTTTCGTATTACCATTGAAAAACTCGACTTTGGCAATGCTGCCGTCTGAATCCGTCGCGTTGGCCGTGATGAGTACCGTTGCCGGGGCGATGAATGTCGCGTTGTTAGCCGGAGCCGTCAGCGTTACCGTTGGAGCCACGTTTGGCGCAGGAGGAGGTGGGGGCGGTGTGCCGGAGCAAACCGTAATCGTGCGGCAAAACTGCTTATACCAGGGAGCCGCCGAGTAGTTCACGCCCACGCAAACCTGCCCGCCGGTGAAATTTGGCCCGAAACTGACGGTAGTTTTGCTGCCCGCCTGCGCCATGCTCTGCGTTGACCCCGTACACCACCACGAGAACGACGTGGCATTAACGAGGTTGGCCGCGCTCAGTTCATATACTTTCACATCGTTTGCCAGTACGCAGGCCGACCCCGTGAAATCGTCGCCGGTGGGCAGGGGCGTGAGAACCACAGCCGCCACTACCTGCACCGCCGAGGAAGTCAACGGCCCACCGTTTGGCAAAATCGCTTTGGCCGTAATCGGGTATGTGCCAGCCGCTATGTTGCTGATGGTGAACGTGTACGGCGCCGTAGCGTCGTCGCCGAGTTTGGTAGTGCCGGTATAAAATTCAACCATCGTGGGGATAGTGTTGCTCACACTGGCCAAAATCACCACGTTACTGCCAACGGTAACGGTGGTATTACCCGTCGGGCCCGTAATGGCAATGGATGGCACGACTGCCATCGGCCCAAAATCATCGGCGGGGCGGAGAATGTGGTTTTTTACCCACGTTCCTGATGTACTGGTGTTATTCCAGTTCTGGCTGCTGCACGCGCCGGGGTTCAGAGCCGCCGACGACTCGTCTTTGTCGGCAAAACTCCAGTTACACCAGCTAATTTTTTGTCCGGCGGGGTTCTGTCCGGCCATCAGATCAATCCATGCCTGGGCGTTGGTGTAGTCGGCACCGCCATTGCCAGAGTAATTACTGGTTCCCCACTCGCTCACGAACAGCGGCAGTTGGGCCGATATGTTCTTGATATCCTGCTGAAAATAGTGTGATCCGGCATAGAAATGCACCGTGTACAGCACGTTGTAGGCATTAGCCGCGCTGAGTGGATTCGCCAGTACATCCTGCGGGCGCTGACACCAATTGGGTGTACCGACCAGAATCAGAGCCTGCGGATCGTATTGCCGGATGATCGGAATAATCTGATCGGCGTATGTTTTTATCTGATCCCAGGTCACGCCGTTAGGTTCGTTGCAGAGTTCATAGATTACGTGTTTTTTGCCCGCGTGGGTCTGGGCCATCTGCCGAAAAAACGTTTTGGCCGGTTCGAGCCGGTCATTTGGGTTGCCGGGATTCAGAATGTGCCAGTCAATGATGCAGTACATCCCGGCCTGCGCCGACCAGTCAACAATCTGATTCATTTTGGCGGTCAGGCCGGTGGGGTTGCTGAGGTATCCGCCTTCGTCCACGTACATCGCGGCCCGAAACACATCGGCTCCCCACTGCGAAGCTAACGCCTGTATCGATGCCTGGTTATAGCACTGATCGAACCATTGCAGTCCGTGCGAACTCATGCCCCGGAGTTGAATGGCCCGCCCCGATTCACTACAAAGTTGCTTATTCAGCACCCGAAGCCGACCGTTGGCCGCCAATGGCGTAGGCGATTGCCCGAACGCAGATACCGTGACGAGAATCGCCAGACACCCGGCCAATAGCCGCTTATTCATGTAATTTTCCATGCGTATTAAGGGAGAAGAGATGTGTAACAAAGGACAAAAAAATAAGCTGTCTTTGCAAAAAAAATACTTAATGTTACTATTAACTTATTGTCATCTCATCCGGCTGGCTCCACAACAATCAAGTTCTAT
>JBBRUV010000028.1:0-21823 GCA_038247465.1 Cytophagales bacterium | reverse complement strand
TCGACAATCGTTCTCGACAATCGTTCTCGACAATCGTTCTCGACAATCGTTCTCGACAATCGGTACAGGCGTGTAACAACGCAACGAGCGTAACAAGGCTTAACCGATCTCGTTCCGCGCCATGCTTTCCTGCCAATCGGCGGCCATTTGATGGAATCGCTCGTCAACGCGGGCCAGGAAATCGGCATCGAGCAACGCCGTAACCTCCGTGTCAGGGTCGGTCAGGTCGGTGTCGGCAAGTTTATAGGTCTGTTCAAACGGCCCGGCTTCGATCTTTACGATGTGTTTCTGGTTCCAGGCATACACGCCGATTTTCAGCGTCGGGTGGGAAATATCGCGGAGATAGCGCATGATGATGATTGTTTAACGATTAACCGTAGTAAGTAGTAAACCATGTTGACCATACATTCGTTAAACTAAGCGAGGGATTTTGTCTCTACATACCATATGAAACACGTATTCTTTTGCTATTGGCTGCTCTTTCTGATTGGTTTCGGCCCGTTGGCATCGGCCCAGTCCACGTTTCGGGTGTCGGGCCGCGTGACCGACGTAACCGGAGCCGAAGTTCCGTTTGCGCCGGTCACGCTCAAAGGGAAAGCCATTGGTACAACTGCCGATGTCAATGGCCGGTACAGTCTCAGCACCGCTCAACTCACCGATTCGCTGGTAGTGGTCAGTCTGGGCTACCGGGCCCGCACCGTTGCGCTGGCAAAAACGCCCACGCAAACCCTTGATATTGAGCTGTTACAACCTGATGAATTTTTTCGGGTTTGTGACCAACCGCTACGCCACGCTCCGGCTCGAACATAACTTTGAAGGACTGTTTTTCGACCGGATTCCGGCCATCCGACGCTTAAAATGGCGCACCCTCGTAACGGCCAAGATTCTGGCGGGCAGCGTTACCGAGGCCAACCAAACCCTCTCGCCAACGACCAACACGCTGGGGCAGCCGGTGGCTGCGTTCCAGCCCCTGACCTGGCAAAAACCCTACGTGGAGGTTGGTTACGGCATTGATAATATGATCAAACGCATCCGGGTTGATGGCATTCACCGGCTCACCTACCGCGACGTACCCAACGCCCCGCCGTTTGCCATTAAGATCTCGGCCTGGGTGAAATTATAGAGACCGTTTCTTCCGCTGCCGGCGTTCCGGTCAGCCCGCAGGCCATCTGCCCGTAGAGGAAGATGTAGGGTTTTTACATTTGTATCGTTCAGAAACAGGTCGGCTCAAACGTAGGGGAATCGGCCCGAATCACGCACCGATTAAACTTTTTGGCTGGTTTTAGGGTCAAATGAAGGCATAACGCAACCGACAACTATGACTAATCAACCTCTCAGCTTGCCCCGCTATGGCGGGGGCGGCCCGCTTTGGCTGGCTCTCGGCCTGTCTGCCCTGCTCGCAACGACATCGTTGGCGCAGGATTCAACCCGGCAACAGCCGCAAACACCCCCGCAGCGCAAGACCGGATTGGGTGGTTTTGGTAAGTTTCTGGAGAAAGTGATTCAGCCCGCCGGCAACGGCAGCACGGGCGCGGGCCTGACCAGTACCGACATTGCCAATGGTCTCAAACAAGCCCTCGAAATAGGCATCAGCAACGGCTCGGCCAAAGCGTCGGCGGTGGATGGCTACTTTAGAAATCCATTGCTCAAGATTATGTTCCCGCCCGAAGCCCAGAAAGTAGCCACCACACTCCGGCAAATTGGGTTTACCAAACAGGTTGATCAGTTTGAACTGTCGCTGAACCGGGCCGCCGAAGATGCCGCCAAACGCGCGAAACCCGTGTTTATCAAGGCCATCACGAGTATGAGCATTCAGGATGCTATCGGTATTTTGCGGGGCGACTCGACGGCGGCAACCCAGTATCTGCGCCGGACATCGGGTCAGCAACTCGTGGCCGAATTTACCCCGATTGTGGACAGCACGCTCCGCAAAAACAACGCCACCCGCTATTACACCGACCTCGTGACGACCTACAACCGGCTGCCGCTGGTGCAGACCGTGAACCCCAACCTGACCGAATACGCCACCAACCGCGCCGTTGACGGGTTGTTTGTGCTGGTGGCGCAGGAAGAAAAAAAGATTCGCGAAAATCCCGTGGCGCGGGTTACGGATTTGCTCAAACGGGTGTTTGGCAAGTGATATGAACCTGCCCCTGTTTATTGCCCGCCGGTATTTTTTCTCCAAACGAAAGCGTAGTTTCATTAGCTGGCTGTCGGTGTTTTCGATGCTCGGTGTGGGCGTGGGAACGCTGGCCTTAGTGGTGGTGCTGTCGGTCTTTAACGGTATGGAAGAACTCAACCGCCAGTTATTTCGCTCGTTCGAGGCCGATATCACCATTGCGCCCCGGCAGGGCAAACGGCAGGCGGCTCCGGCTGCGTTGCTCAACAAACTCCGGCAGGTGGCGGGCGTTCAGGTGCTTACGCCGGTTGTCAAAGACAATGCCTTAGCCCGGTATGCCGATGCCCAGACCGTTGTACAAATCAAAGGCGTTGACAACAGCTACACCCGGCGGCAGCAGTTAGATTCGGCCATTGTAGACGGAGAATTCAGGATTCAGGAACAAGGTGTGAACTACGCAGTTGTGGCCGAAGGAATCCGTAATGACCTCAGCATCAGCACCGATGATCTATTGACTCCGCTCGAATTGGTTTACCCCAACAGTTCCGAAACACGCAGTATGCTCAATACCAACGCGCTCAACCGGGTGGCCCTGACGGTGGCGGGCGTATTTTTTATCGAAGCCCGCTACGATGATTTTGTGCTGGCCCCCCTGCCCGTCATCCGCCAACTCATCGGCTATGGCCCCGACGACGTGACGGGTATCGAAATACAGACCAGGCCGGACGCGGCCGGGCAGCAGCAGACAGCGACCCTGAAAACGGCGTTGCAGGCGGTGGCGGGCGATGGGTGGGTGGTGCAAACCCGCGACGATCTGAATAAAGACCTCTTCCGGGCCATTCAGTTCGAGAAGTTATTCACGGCCCTGACCCTGTCGCTTATTATTCTGGTCTCATCCATCAACATCTTTTTTTCGCTGTCGATGCTGGTCCTGGAAAAACGGGCCGACATCAACATCCTGTATGCGCTCGGTGCGACGCGCGGGTTAGTGCGGGGCATTTTCCTGACCGAAGGAGCCATTATCGCCCTCACCGGGGCCACGGTGGGCATACTGCTGGGCGTCCTGATTTGCGGATTACAGCAGCAGTTTGGCCTGGTGAAGATGGGAACCGTAACGAGTATCGTGGATGCCTACCCGGTCCGGTTAGAAACGAATGACTTACTTTTGACGGGTTTGGTGGCCGTTGCCGTTACGATAATTACCAGTTGGTTTCCGGCCCAACGGGCGGCAAGACAGTGAAGAGTTATCAATTAACAGTAAGCAATTAACAATGAATAAATATCTGAAGTGGGTATTAACGTTTAAAATTGGCGAACAGCAAGGCCAAAAAACTGGCAAAACCCTCTACTGGTTACTGTTCACAGTGCACTGTGCACTGTGCACTGTGCATTGTGCAGCCCAACCCGACAGCACCGCCCGGCGCAATGGCCTGTACCAAACCCGCACCGGCACCTACCAACCCGCCCGGACGCTCAAACACGATCTGCTGCACACGCGGCTCAATTTGCGTTTCGACTGGGTGCGGCAGCACGTTATCGGTACGGCCACGCTCCGGTTTAAGCCCTATTTTTATCCCCAGAACACGCTGGAACTCGATGCACGGGGGTTTGATGTAAAAGGCGTCTATCTGCTCGATACCCTCAGCCGGTATGATTCGACCTACCGGCAGACGATGAAAACCTACGTCTTTGATACCCTGCAATACACCTACGCTGACCAAAAACAGCTTCGGCTGCAACTGCCCCGTACCTACACCCGGCGCGATACGTTTGATATTCAGGTGGTCTACATCGCCAAACCCAACGAACTGCCCGCCACGCCGGGTCGCAAAGAAGGAGCTGCTATCCCCGGAGCGCCGGAACGGGACGACAACGGGCTGTATTTTATCAATCACGACGGCCTGGAACCCGGCAAGCCCCGCCAAATCTGGACCCAGGGCGAAACTCAGAACAACTCGGCCTGGTTTCCAACGATTGACGCGCCCAATGAGAAAATGACGCAGGAGATTTACCTCACCGTCGAAAATCGCTACCAAACGCTCTCCAACGGCAAACTCATTTCGGCCACGCCCCACCCCGCCGACAGCACCCGCACCGACTATTGGGCGCAAACCAAACCCCACGCCCCCTACCTTGCCATGATTGCCGTTGGTGAATTTGCGGTTGTGCGGGATTCGCTCGTCCGGGATTCGCTCGTGCCGGATTCAGTCAGGCGCGGCTCCGTGCCAAACCGCCCTGCTCTCGAACTGAGTTATTACGTTGAGCCGACATACGAGTCATCGGCCCGCGCTATTTTTGGGCGGACCCCGGCCATGATGCGCTTTCTGGAACAGACCTTCGGTGTGCCGTATCCCTGGGACAAATACAGCCAGATTGTGGTGCGCGATTTTGTGAGCGGGGCCATGGAAAACACCTCCGCAACGGTGCATAACGAAAAACTCCAGCGCGATGCCCGCCAACTGATTGACGAAAACGACGACGAAACCATCGTCCATGAACTGGCCCACCACTGGTTTGGCAATTACGTCACCTGCGAATCGTGGGCCAACCTGCCCCTCAACGAGTCGTTTGCGACCTACGCCGAATATCTCTGGTTTGAACACGCCCGCAGCCGCGACGAAGCCGAGCTGCACGGCGCGTCTGACCTGAATCAGTACTTAGCCGAGGCCGAAACCAAGCAGGAACCGCTCATCCGGCCCCGCGTAGCCGACCACCAGGGGATGTTCGATGCCCATTCGTACCAGAAAGGCGGGCGGGTGCTGCACTACCTCCGCAAACTCATTGGCGAGGATGCGTTTTTTCTCGTCCTGAAAAACTACCTCACCGCGCACCCCTTTGGCACCGCCGAAATCGCCGACCTGCGCCAGGAAGTAGAAGCCATCACGGGCGAAGACATGAACTGGTTTTTCGATCAGTGGTTTTTGAAACCCGGCCACCCCGTGCTGACCGTTGTGCCGGAGTTTGCGCCGGGCAAGGCGATGCTCAAAATCAGTCAGTTGCAGGATACCACCGTTGCGCCCGTGTTTCGCTTGCCGCTCACGGTAGATGTCTGGGTGAAAGGGCAACGAGCCAGGTATAACGTGGTGGTTGACCGCGCCCGTCAAACGCTGACCTTCCCCGCCGAACAACGCCCCGACCTGATTTTGTTCGATGCCGACCGGCGGCTGGTTGGCACCATCGAACAGCCCAAGAACAAACGGGAACTGCTCTTTCAGTACTACCACGCCAACACCTATCAAGATCGGTATGAAGCCATTGTGGGCTTAGAAGACAAAGCATCACTGCTCGATTCTACGCAGCGCAGGATGATGATAGATGCCATGAACGACCCGTTCTGGAAAATCAGGCAGGTGGCGGTGAGCAATTTCGGCGAATACGACGGCAAACAATTCGCTGATATTGAAGCCATTATCCAGAATAAAGCCCGCAACGATCCCAAGTCCATTGTGCGCTCAGAAGCGATTACCACGCTGTCTTCCTTTGGCGATAATGCCAACGACCCGCTCTTCCGCGAGGCTCTGAATGATTCGTCATACGCGGTGGTGTCGGTCGCGCTTGATGCCTATCTGATGAGTAAGCCTGGTGATGCGGGCGACATTGCGGCCCGCTTTGAGCAGGTGCCCAACGGCGATATTATCACGGCGGTGGCTAATTTCTACGCCAACACCCCCGACCCGGCCCGGTTCGAGTGGTTCTTAGAAAAACTACGGAGTTTATCGGCGCAGGATCAGTACAATTTTTTACAGGTATTTGGCAAGTACTTAGTGAAATCTGACGGCGATGTGCAACGCCGGGCGATTCCGATGCTGGAGACCACCGCCCGGAACGAACCGGCTTATTTTGTGCGCTTCGGGGCGTATCAGGTGCTGGGTTTGCTGACCGACGTGGAGGGCGTGAAAGCCATCCGGCGCGACATCCGCACCAACGAACGCGACCCCCGGCTGAAGGAAATGTATGAGCAACTTCGTGATTTTTAATTGATTATCTTTGGCTTACAAACAAGCCGCCCAATCCCGATGGAAGCCTATCAATCTGCCCAAACCTACGATCCGAAAATTTATCATACCCCCGAAGCGTATTTAGCGTTGGAGCGTGAGACTACGTTTCGACATGAGTACGTCCGGGGCGAAATTCTGCTCATGGCCGGTGGTTCGCCCAATCATAACTTAGTAAAAGAAGGTCTTTCTATTTCGGTTGGTACATTTTTACGAGGAAAGAAATCCTGCCGGAATTACTCCAGCGACCAGCGGATTCACGCCTACGATGGTAAACTTTATACCTACCCTGATTTGGTGGTGGTTTGCGGCCCCAACCAATACACCGATGGCCGGCAAGACACGCTAATGAATCCGTTGATGATTGGTGAAGTGCTGTCGCCTGGCACGGAAGCCTACGACCGGGGCGATAAATTTAAACTGTACCGGAATATCCCCACGCTTACGGAATACCTGCTGATTGACTCGGCCCATGTCTATGCCGAAGTCTATCGCAAGCACCCCGAAGCGGGTTTTTGGTACATCGCCGATGAAGCCGACACCCTCGACGGACAGATTACCCTTGCCAGCATTGGTCTGACGCTGCTGATGGCCGACATCTACGAAAAAACAGACGGACTGCTACCACAGGTTTATTGATTGAAACCCGGTCCGTTCTGACGAGTTGACGCACCGCCTTCATGCAGCCCGATAAGCTGGATTAAGGCGGTGTTTAATTGATAGCACACAATAAAATTTTGTAAAGACGTTTTCTTAACAAATTTTAAATTGCTACTTTCGTCATTCAAAACAAATTTTTTATATCAACTAACCAATCAATGAGAAACATTTTCATTCTGTTGCTCGCGTTGTGGGGAATCAGTAGTTCGCCAGTCAACGCGCAGGATCGCCGGGTAACGGGTATCGTTACGTCGGCAGACGATGGCAAAGTCCTGCCCGGTGTGTCCGTTCAGGTAAAAGGGACCACACGCGGCACCCAAACCGATGCCGCCGGTAAGTATGACCTGACACTGCCTGCCGGTGCCGGTACGCTGGTTTTCAGCTTCATCGGATCAGCCACGCAGGAAGTGGGTATCGGCAACCGCTCTGCCATCAACGTTACGTTAGCTACCGACAACCGGGCGCTAAACGAGGTGGTGGTGGTGGGATACGGAACCCAGCAACGGCGCGACGTAACGGGCTCAACGGCGACGATCAAAGCCAGCGATATGAACAACATTCCGATGCAGACCTTTGAGCAGGCTCTGGCCGGGCGTGCGCCGGGTGTGCAGGTGACGCAGAGCAGCGGTAAACTCGGTGCGGGGTTGCAAATCCGGGTGCGGGGCGCGGCTTCGATTTCTGCCGGTAACGAACCGCTTTACGTCGTTGACGGTATCCCGATCACCTCGCAGGACGGCGGGTCAACCACTACCGAGTCCTACAGCCCGCTGGCTGACATTGACCCCAACGACATCGAGAGTATTGACATCCTGAAAGATGCCTCCGCGTCGGCTATTTATGGCTCGCGGGCCTCGAACGGGGTAGTGCTGGTAACAACCAAGAAAGGCCGCGCCGGGCGCACCAACGTCAACATCGGGTTTTATACGGGTATCAGCGACCCAACCCGGCTCAGTAAATTTCTGAATGCCGCCCAGTTTAAAGAACTCTTTACCGAGGCTGCCGAAAATGAAGGGTACGTGGCCGCCGAAGAATTTGACGGAAACGGCATTGACATTAACTCAACGCTCGACGAAGACTGGTCGCGGGCAGCATTCCGGCAGGGGTCAGTAAACCAACTGAACTTTAACATCAACGGGGGTAACGACAAAACGCGGTTTTACCTGAGTGGAGCCCTAAACAAGCAGACGGGCATGATTAAGGCCAACGATTTCAGCCGCAACAACATCCGCCTGAACGTTGACCACACCGCCAGCGACCGCCTGACGCTGGGAGCCAGTTTTGCGATTTCGCGGACGATTAATAACAAAACGCCCGACGATAACGATTTTGCAAACCCGGTTCAGCTGAACGCCATTCCTCCGCTGCAATCAATTCAGGACGTTGACGACCCAACGATTTTTAACCGCAACACGCTGTACTACAACGCACTGATCGAAACAACGGATGCCTTTAACCGGGCCACGAGTTTCCGCACGTTTGGCAACCTGAACGGAACCCTCAAATTGGTAAAAGGGCTGAACTTCCGCTCGGAGTTTGGCTACGACCTGCTGAATTTGCAGGAAGAAATCTACCGCTCACGGCGCACCGAATCTGGCGCACCAACTGGTTTTGGCTATCAGAACCAACTGCGGACGATTAACTGGACAACCAACAACACGGTTAATTACAGCCTGAACACGGGCAAACACGCCCTTGACGCGCTGGCCGGTATCACCTATCAGGAGGCTAACACGCAGGATGCCAACGCATCGGGCCGGGGTTTTCCGAACGACAAGTTCACCAAACTCGCCAGTGCCGCCCGGATTATTGGTGGCGGCTCGTCAGAAACCGGATACAGCATTTTGTCGTACGTGGCGCGGGTAAACTATCGCTTCAACGACCGCTACCTGTTTAGTGCATCGGCGCGGGCCGATGGCAGCAGCCGCTTCGGTGCCGAAAATCGCTACGGTATATTCCCCTCGGTATCGGCGGGCTGGATCATCAACGAAGAGTCGTTCATGAAAAATATCCCGGCAATCAGCCTGCTCAAACTGCGGGCCAGCTACGGATTAACGGGTAACTCGGAGATTGGTAACTTTGCCTCGCGGGGTCTGTATTCTGCCGTGTTCTACGCCGATCAGGCCGGTATCCGGCCCAGCCAGTTGGCAAACCCCAACCTCGGCTGGGAGACCTCGGCCCAGACTGATTTGGGTCTGGAATTTGGGCTGTTCCGCAACCGCATCAACGGGCAAATTGACGTGTATAGCAAAGAAACCCGCGACCTGCTCCTCAACCGCCCGCTGCCGGGCATCAGCGGCTTCACCAGCATTGCCCAGAACGTAGGCAGTATGCGGAACCGGGGTATCGAGTTCAGCCTGACCTCGCAAAACACGGTCGGTGCGCTCCGGTGGTCAACCAATTTTAATATCTCGGTCAACCGCAATCAGGTAACCAAACTCAACGGGCAGCCCATCGAGCCGGGGGCGCGGTTCCTGGGTCGCGTGGCCGTTGGCGAACCGCTTGGTTATTTCTACGGCAAAAAATTCTTAGGCGCTGATCCGGCAAATGGCGACGCGCTCTATGAAGGAACCGATGGCAAACCAACCAACAATTACTCGGCGGCTGTGCTGACGAAATTGGGCGACCCAAACCCCGATTTTATCAGTGGTTTGACCAATACGATTACCTACAAAGGCTTCGACCTGAGCGTCTTGTTGCAGGGTGTGTTCGGCAATGACCTCTACAACGTAGCCGGATTCTTCCAGTCGGTTAACGCCGATTATTTTGACAACCAGACGATTGACCAGTTGAATCGGTGGCAGAAACCGGGCGACGTCACGATGGTGCCACAAGCCCGGTTGTATGCCGGTAATGGCGCGGGGGCCTCTTCGCGCTGGGTGCAGGATGGTACATTCGTGCGGGTTAAAACGGCATCGCTCGGCTACACGATTCCGGCTTCAGTGCTGCGGAAAATCTACCTGCAAACGGCGCGGGTGTATGTATCGGGCCTAAACCTGTTTACGTTTACCAACTACACCGGCTACGACCCGGAAGTAAACACGCAATATTCGGCAACGACCAACCAGAACACCAACGTAACACTGGGTCATGATTTTTATACGCCCCCGCAGCAGCGTACCATCACGTTCGGTATTAACATCGGTTTCTAACAACAGCAACTGACCATTTAACGATGAAAAAACAACTCATTTATACCATTACCGCATTGCTGGTCGGTTTGTCGGCCTGCACGGACAAACTCGAATTGCAACCCCGGCAGAGCATTGATGCGGCTCTGGCTCTGAGCACCGAGCAGGATTTGCAAAGCGCCATTGTTGGTGCTTACGGCCAGATAGGGGGTGGTTCGGCCTACGGAACGAACTTTAACCTACTGGCCGAATTGCAGGCCGGGGAGAGCTACATCACCTGGCGCGGTACGTTTGCCAGCTACCGCGAAGTGGCCAGCAAAACGATGACAAACACCAACGGCGAAGCAGCCCGGACATGGCTGAATGCGTACCAGGCCATCAACACGGTCAACAGCGTATTAGGAAACTTAGATAAGTCAACAACGGCCCGTGTAAAAAGCACCCTGGAAGGCGAAGCGCGGTTTTTGCGGGGAATCCTGCTTTTTGAACTCGTTCGGTACTACGCGCTGCCCTGGGGAACGGCAACGGGCAATTCTCAGCCGGGCCTGCCGCTGGTGTTGACTCCGTCGGCCACGCTCGAACAGGCAACGGCGCAGACTCCCCGCTCGAGCGTGGCCCAGACCTACGCCCAGATTATTGACGATCTGACCAAAGCCTCGACGCTGCTGCCGGTTGACAACACGACGCGGGCTGATCGGTTTTCGGCACTGGCATTTCTGGCGCGGGTGTATTTGCAACAGGGCGACTACACGCGGGCCTTAGCGACTGCCAATCAGGTGATTACCGTCGGTAATTACCGGCTGAATCCGTCGGTACTGGCGGCTTTCCGCAACCGGAACACGAGCGAGAGTATTTTTGAAATTCAGCAAAACGACCAGAATAATGCCGGTACGGGTAACGATGGCTTAACGACGTTTTATGCCAGTCTGCCCATCAATGGCGTATCGGTTGGTCGGGGCGACGTTCAGATCAATGCCGCTACCGTCAATAGCTACGCGGCTACGGATGCCCGGCGGACGGAACTGTTTTACCTGGGCGTAAAAGGCGGTGGAGCGCGGTTTTACACGGCAAAATGGGCTGATTTCGGCGCGAATATTCCCGTTATCCGGCTGGCTGAGATGTTGCTCATCCGGGCCGAAGCCAACCTGCGTATCGGCAGCACAACGGGGGCAAGCCCGGCATCTGACCTGAACGCCGTGCGGCAACGCGCTGGCCTGGCTCCAATTGCCGCGCCCGTTCTGGCCGATGTATTGCAGGAACGTCGGCTTGAGCTTGCCTTTGAGGGCTTGCGGATTCACGATGTGAAACGGCTCCGGCAAACCACCGGCAGCTTTGCCTGGAACGCCCCCAAACTGATCTTCCCGATTCCAAAACGGGAGGTGGATGCCAATCCCGCCCTGACGCAGAACGAAGAGTACAATTAATAGATGAATCGCTGTATGTTTAGGGGTCGAATCACCAGGTTCGACCCCTTTTTTTATGAAACTGACAACCTTGTTTATCTCGGCCCTAACGGCTGTGCTGTTGATTTCGGCCTGCGGCTCCAATTCATCAACACCCAACCCAGCCCCGGTCAGTTCGGCACTATCACCCGCCTACACCGCCTGGGTTGTGGGCGATACTGCCGACGTGAAAACCCAGCCCATAGGGGGCGTGTTGCTGGCCGGGGGCAGCACCGACGTTGACGCGGCCATGCGGTGGCTACTGCGCCGGGCGGCCGGGGGCGATGTGCTGATAATCAGGGCAACGGGCAGCAGTGGCTACAATAAGTACCTGTTCAACGACCTCGGCCAAACCGTGAACTCGGTAGAAACCATCCTGCTCAACAGCCGCGAGTTAGCCAGCAACGCCGATATTCTGCGGAAAGTCCGCAATGCCGAAGCCATCTTTTTTGCCGGGGGAGACCAGGCCAATTACGTGAATTTTTACCAGGGAACACCCCTCAACGAAGCCCTGAACGAGCGCATCCGGGCGGGGGCGGTGGTGGGCGGCACGAGTGCGGGCTGCGGTATTTTGGGCGGGGCCTATTTTACGGCCAAACAGGGAACCATCCGCTCCGAAGAAGCCCTTGCCAACCCTTACGATGCCCGCGTTGATCTCCGGCGCGATGATTTTCTGCGCCATCCGCTGCTCGCCAATGTCTTCGCCGATATGCACTACAACAACCCCGACCGGCAGGGCCGACACCTGACCTTTATGGCCCGTGCCCTCACCGATTGGGCCGTACAGCCGCGTGGCATCGGCACCGACGAGCAAACGGCGGTTGCCATCACGCCGGACGGAGCCGTGCGGGTATTTGGGCGGGGAAATGCGTATTTTCTGGAAGCGGGCAACACAAAACCAGAAACCTGCCGGGCCGGTCAGCCGCTCACGTGGCTCGCCAACCGGCAGGCGGTGCGGGTCTGGACAGTACCCGGCTCTACCGACGGGACCACTGGTTTTGAGTTGGTTACGTTTCGGCCCACAGCGGGCAGCACTGCCAAAACCGGGTTCTGGTACGCCGAGAATGGGGAGAAAAAGTAGAAATCGCACCGGCGAACCGGCACTGTGTTGCGTCTCTGTTTCCAGTGTCTCCTACGGGTGCATAATCACCCCCAGCGCGTTGTCATACAGACCATTGGCGACTTCGGTGGTCAATATCAGCGCGTCGTCAAGCATAAAATCGGCGGCAGTCACCAGGCCAAGCCGTTGGAATGGCGTACCGCTCGACAGGTAGCGTTCGACTTCATCGGCAAACGCCGGGGCCACCGATACCACTACCCGGCTTTGGCTCTCGCCAAATAAAAACGCATCGAGCCGGTAACGGTTATCCGATGCAATCGAAAAACCCAGTTGGCCCGCCATCGCTGATTCGGCCAGACAGACAAACAAGCCCCCGTCCGATACATCGTGGGCCGATTGCAGCCAGCCGTTCCGAATCAGCGTTTTGATTACTTCCTGCACCTGCCATTCCTGCTCAATATCAAACTGTGGAGTCGGTGACGCTTTCACCTGCCGGAACGAATACAGATATTCAGACGAAGCAATATCATCGCTCGACGGGCCGACGAGAAACAGGACGTCGCCCGGCTGCTTGACATTCAGCGTCATCTGATGCGCCGGATGGTCCATCAATCCCAGCATCCCAATCGTGGGCGTTGGAAAAACCGGGCCATCGTCAGCCGATTGATTGTAAAAACTCACGTTGCCGCCCGTAATCGGAGTCGAAAACCGACGGCAAGCCTCGCCCATTCCTTTCACGGCTTCCGCAAACTGCCAATAAACTTCCGGGATGTACGGATTGCCGAAGTTCAGGTTGTTGGTTACGGCCAATGGCTCTCCGCCAGAGCAGACGATGTTACGGGCGGCTTCGGCAACGGCAATCTGCGCGCCCACAAACGGGTTGGCGTTCACGTAGCGGGCGTTGCAGTCCACCGTGATCACGATTGATTTATCGCTGATGCCAGTTTCTGGCGTTTTTATCCGAACAACGGCCGCGTCGGACGGGGCATTGGTGCTGCGGTTGCCCGTGCCGACCATCGAATCGTATTGCTCATACACCCACCGGCGCGAACAAATGTTGGGGTGAGACAGTAAATGACTGGCAACATCGCCAAGTTTATGCCGGTCAATATCCGACACTGAATCCGGGTTAAATTTCTGGTATTCAGCAAAATAAGCCGGTTCGCGGTATTCGCGGTGATATTGGGGTGCGCCCCCGCCCAGCACCAAGTCGTATGCCGGAACGTCGGCCACGAGTTGCCCGAAACGGTGGAAATATAAACGGCCCGCGTTCGGTCTGCTCATTCCATCCACGCCCGGCGTGGATGCGCCCGGCGCAATTACCTCGCCGATCTGGGCGCAGGTCAAATCCCACTTATCAAAAATACCTTGAATGACGGATTCTTTTCCTTTCTCGATCACGACCAGCATTCGTTCCTGCGATTCAGACAGCAGAATCTCGAACGGCTGCATATTGGCCTGTCGGGTTGGCACTTTGTCGAGGTCAATCACCATGCCATGTTCGCCTTTCGCGCTCATTTCGGAGGTCGAGCAGATAATCCCGGCCGCGCCCATGTCCTGAATACCAATCACATAGCCCGTCGCAATAATTTCGAGAGTGGCTTCGAGCAGCAGTTTTTCCATGAACGGATCGCCGACCTGCACCGACGGGAGTTTGTCGGCCGAAGCCGCCGAGATGTCTTCGGAGGCAAAGGTTGCGCCGTGAATCCCGTCTTTTCCCGTTGCCGAGCCGACGATAAACACGGGATTGCCTACGCCGTAACTCGTGGCTTTGGCAACGCTGCCAATCTTGACAATCCCCGCCGAAAACGCATTGACGAGCGGGTTGGTGTTGTACGATTCGTCGAAAAATAACTCCCCGCCCACCGTCGGAATCCCGAAGGCGTTGCCATAATCGCCGATGCCTTTCACCACGCCCCGCAGCAATCGCCGGGTTTTGGGCAGGTCTAAGTTACCGAACCGGAGGGAGTTAAGCTGGGCAATTGGCCGTGCGCCCATCGTAAAAATATCGCGGTTGATACCGCCCACACCCGTTGCCGCGCCCTGATACGGTTCGAGGGCCGAGGGGTGATTGTGCGATTCGATTTTGAACGAACACGCCAGCCCGTCGCCGATGTCCACGAGTCCGGCGTTTTCTTCCCCGGCTTTAGCGAGCATCTTCTCGCCGTCTCGCGGGAGGGTTTTGAGCCAGACAATGGAGTTTTTGTAGGAGCAATGCTCCGACCACATCACCGAGAAAATGCTGAGTTCGGTGAAGTTGGGTTGCCGACCGAGAATCTGGATAATGCGGTCGTATTCATCGGGCAGAAGGCCGAGTTTGCGGGCTGTTTCGAGCGTCGGCAGGGATTGGGTAGCGTCCATATCGGGCAAAAATAGCGGTTTAGACCCAAAAATGGGCGGTAACTTTCACAACCACCACCCGATGGCCCGTAAACTGTCGAGATTATGAACCGGGGCAAATACGTCGAGAAACGGCATGGCGGCTTGCATGGCCGAAACCGTTGGCTGAAACGACGGATTGCCCGCCAACGGGTTGAGCCAGACCAATTTACGCGCTTTGGCTTTGATACGACCCAGGCTGTCGGTGAGTAGTTCCACGTCGCCGGTGTCCCAGCCGTCACTCAGGATAATGACGAGGGTTTGGCTGTCAACAAGGGGCAGGTAGTTATCGGTAAATTCCCGCAGCGACCCGCCGATTTTGGTGCCCCCGCCCCAACCCGTCACGGTTTGGGAGAGGTGTTTGATGGCATCGGCGAAGGGGCGGTTTTTGAGCGCGGGCATAATCCGGTGCCGGTTTGTGCTGAACGCAAACGTTTCGATGCGCCGGAAAACGGTCTGAAACGCGTACATAAACTGAATCAGAAACGTGCTGCATAAGTCCATTGACTGGCTCACATCGGCCAGAATCACTACTTTCAGCCGATTCTTGCGCGGTTTTTTGTAGGCCAGCTCCACCAATTCGCCCCCGCGACGCAGGTTTTTTCGGAGCGTCTGCCGTAAATCAAACTGCCGGACGGTGGTGGTTTTCCGGTGTCGGCGGTTGGCGCGACGGGCCAGCGTGAGCGAGAGTTCGCGGATGCGCTGCATGAGTTCGGGCAGGTCATCGGCCGGAACGAGCGAAAAATCCTGCTGCGTCAGGCTCTCCTGCGTTGAGTAGGTAGTACGTTCGGTTTCGTCGGTCGGTTGGTTGCCAAACAGCCACGATTTGAGTTGGTTAAAACTCGGTTGCGGGCTGGAAGCCGGGCGTTGCTGATTGGGATCATCGTTGCCCTTGGCATCTACCGCGGTGTCTAACTCGTTCCAGTATTGAGCAAATAGCCGATCAAAAAGCGGTAAATCGGCGGCCCGGCGGCAGAACGTAGTACGGAACGCCAGCCGAAAATCCTCGCGCAGTCCAATGTCCACGTAACCCAAGGCGCGCAGGGCGGTGGCTTCGTCGTCGGGGCCGATGCCACCGCCGTTTTCGCGCAGAAACCGGCAAAACGAGACGATGTTTTCGGGCAGGGAGAGTTGACGGCGAATCACAACGTATCCCACTTAGAGATCACCCCGGCGCGTTCGTACAACTCGGTGAGCGACAGTTGCGTTTGCCGGATGTCTTTCCAGTCTTTGAGCACCACACCGAGGGTTTCTTCGATCAGCGATTTGTCTAAATGCGTGAAATGCAGCGACGATAATGCCATTGCCCAGTCGAGGGTTTCGGCGATACCGGGCGTTTTTTCGA
The DNA here is from genome assembly GCA_038247465.1 of Cytophagales bacterium. Classification (GTDB taxonomy): domain Bacteria; phylum Bacteroidota; class Bacteroidia; order Cytophagales; family Spirosomataceae; genus JBBRNH01. Next base: position 5,695 of record JBBRUV010000028.1, on the reverse strand, counting down.
GTCGTAATTGCCGCAACTCGCGCATGAAGGCGCAGATTTGTTCGGCCAGCCGGGGGTTGATGTCCGGCACTTTACCCAGCACGATGCTCAGTTCTCTGTCGTAGTCGGGGTAGTCAATATAGATGTACAGACACCGCCGGCGGAGGGCTTCGGAGAGTTCGCGGACGCGGTTGCCCGTCACCACCACGTGCGGGATGTGCGTGGCCCGGATGGTACCGATTTCGGGAATCGTAATCTGCCAGTCAGACAGCACTTCGAGCAGGAAACGTTCAAATTCTTCGTCGGCCCGGTCCACTTCGTCAATCAGCAGCACGGGTGATTTGTGGTGGGTGATGGCCTGTAACAACGGGCGTTTGAGCAGAAAGGTATCCGAAAACAAATCCTGTTCTTGGGCGGCAACCGACTGATTGTCATGGCTTTGTTTGCCCGACACTTCCAGCATTTTCAGGTGCAGGCGTTGGCGTTGGTAGTTCCATTCATACAGCGCGTGGCTGGCATCGAGACCTTCGTAACACTGCAACCGAATCAGGTCGGTGTCTAAGGCGCGGGCCATGACCTTCGCAATTTCGGTTTTGCCAACCCCCGCCGGGCCTTCGATCAGCAACGGTTTTGGAGTTGGATAGACAGAAATACCGACATCACAAGTTGCGGATCGGTAATGTAGCCCTGGCTGGCGAGGAGTTTCTGGATGGTTTCGCGGGTATGTAAAGTCATTGGCGTTGCGTTAAGTAGGGGCATTGGTTGGTTTATGTTTCCAAAACCAGTAAAACGGCAGGCCGGTTGCCAGCAGTCCCAGGCCGGTTAGTGCCTGCCGGGGTTGGCTAACGCCCGTCAACACAACGAGCAGCAAACAAAACACGGCAAATACAACCGGCAGCACCGGATAGCCCGGCACCCGGAATGGCCGTTCGGCCTGGGGTTGAGTCAGCCGCAACCAGACCACGCCGACAGCGGTGGCTCCGTAGAACAGGAAAGCCGCGAAGACCAACGTATCGGTCAACTGGTCGAAACTCCCCGACCAAACCAACCCGATAGCCCAAACGCCCTGCCAAAGCAATGCCGTTGCGGGTGTTTTATAGGTTGGGTGAATGACGGCTGCGGACTTGAAAAACAGCCCGTCGCGGGCCATCGCATAGAGTAACCGCGCCGACATCAGCACGGTGGCGTTGGTGGCATTAAAGGTGGTCAGCACCAACAGCCCCGACACCACCGCTACCCCAACCGCGCCACTGCCCCGGCGCACCACCTCAATGGCGGCAATGGTGCTGGGCGAGTCGGCAAAACGGGCCAGCGTGTCAATCGGCAGGGCATAGAGATACACCACGTTCAGCAGCACATAGCACGCAATCACCACCGCCGTGCCACCCACCAGGGCGCGGGGCAGTGTGCGCTGGGGTTCCTGCACTTCCTCGCCCATGTAGCCGATGTAGTTCCAGCCTTCGTAAGCCCAGAACGCCCCCAGCAAAGCCAGCGTCAGCGCGTTCAGCAAGGCCCAGCCCGTTGGTGGCGTGGTAACGGAACTTGCCGTAATCAGATTGGCCCAGCTACCCGAATCGACCCGAAACCCGACCACCACCACCACAGCAATGGCCCCAAACAGTGCTGCGCTGAGGAACTGACTTACCCGTTCTGATGCCGCCAGACCCCGAAAATTCAGTGCCGTCAGCACTGCAATCAGCGCGGTAGCGGCCCACTGCGAAGTAGTGGTTGTCAGAGTGGGTGCGATACCCGTCAGGGCCAGCAGCGACTGCCCGAAAATGTATGCCTGAGCCGCGATGGTGGCCGTTTTCATCACGACAAAACTGCCCCAGCCGTACAAAAAGGCAAAGAGCCGTCCGAAGGTGTGCTGGTAGTAGGCATATTCGCCCCCGGCCCGCGGAAACATCCCGGCCATCTCGGCGTTGGTGAGCGCACCCGCCAGGCTAATCAGGCCGGCCAGCACCCAACAGCCCAGCACCCAGAGGGGCGCGTGGAGTTCGGCGGCCATCGGTGCCACCTTTTTGAACACGCCCGTACCGACTATCGCGCTGAGAACCAGCAGCGTAGCAGACCGAAGGCCAATGGTGCGTGCTAACTGCATCATGACCGGAGAAAGCCGCGCAGATACGCCAGCAACGGTGGCAAAAACGGGGAAACGGTCTTGTAATCGAGCAGAGCGGGCGGGGCCGTTTCCAGCACGTTCAGCAGGTTTTGGGCCGCGTGGTGCCGTTCGGCCAGTTCCGCATCGAGTCGGTTGTTATAGGTATGCAGCCCAAATAAAATAGCCCCGGAGCGCGGCAAGCGGGTTAGGGTCTGCCGTTCGATACGGAGAAAAAGCTGACTGCCAATGGTTTCGGGCGTGTAGTGGGGGAGCCGGTCGTGCAGCAGTTGGTTGAGTTCGGGCATCCGGCGGCTGGTCATGTCTAACTGATCGGTAATTTTGATATTCCAGTTGAGCCGCCAGACGGGTCGGCCTACTGGCAGTCGTTCCATGATTTTTTGGGCTGCCCGCATCATGGGCGGCACAATGCCATTGATGGGCGCGTGAATCTCCCAGAATGGCAACCCCATTTTTTCGTCTAAGCACCAGACGTTTCCGAAACAAAGCTGCCCGGCTACCAGCGACGGTTGCAGCGAGGAACCATCGTTGCTGGCCAGCACTAATAAATCTTCCTGTACCTGCCGCCCGGCCCAGTCGAGTGGTGAGACGGGTAAGGCAGCCGCATCGCCAAAAGTGAACGAAAGGGTTTCGTTGAGGAGGTGATTTTGCCAGTGCCAGTGGTTGCCCGTTTTCCGCAGCGAAAACGAATCTGGATACGTTTGCTCAAGGCTATTCAGGACAACCTCCAGCACGTCCCACTGGGCAGTTTCGTGGCCGGGTAACGCCTGATAGTAATAATCGGGCAACTCGGTGAGCAGATTCCGTTTAAGGGCGATTTCGGCGCGGTACTGCGCGTCAACCTCAATCAGCGCGTCTGTTTCGGTCAGAAGAGCCGTGCCTACTTTATCATTAAATCGCTGAGCGAACGGGAAATATGGGAGCATTCTTAAAAAATATGGTCATTTACGTTGCGTTAGGTTGCTTCATGGCAGACTACTGACTGCAAATAACGCAACGCAAATGACCAAAAAATAATACGAAGACAGTGGAAAATCTACGCTACTGCCGCCAATGCCCGTTTCAGATACACGTTCGCTAAGTGCAGCCGGTACGCTTCTGATGCGTAGTGATCCGACATAATTGACTGACCGGCAGCGGCCTGTGCTACGTCCTGTCCGTTGTTCAGGCTTTCTTCTGCCGCCATATCCCGAAACGGAGCCTCCGACACGCCCGGAAACGCCACCGTCACCTTACTATCTGCCGACTTCACCACCGCGCAGCCAACAATGGCGTAACGCGAAGCTGGCTGGGCAAACTTCTGGTAGGTTGACTTGATCCCCGCCGAGACCGGCACCCGAATCTGCGTGATAATCTCGCCATCGGCTAAGGCCGTGCTGAATAGCCCCGTGAAGAACTCCGCCGAATGAATCGAGCGGCTGCCGATCGCGCCTTCCACTACGATGGTGGCATTGGCCGCCAGCACCATTGCGGGCCAGTCGGCAGAGGGGTCGGCGTGGGCCAATGAGCCACCGATGGTGCCGCGATGCCGCACTGCCGGGTCGCCGATGTGCCCGGCACCTTCGGCAAACATCGGCAGGTGTTGCTGCACCAACGCCGATTCTGAAATCTGCGAATGGGTCGCACTCGCGCCGATGACCAGCTCGTCGCCCTCAACGGTGATGGTTCTGAGTTGGGGAATCCGGCCAATGTCCACGAGCATATCGGGCACGCTGAGCCGGAGTTTCATGGCCGGAATCAGGCTATGGCCACCAGAGAGGGCTTTTGCGCCGTCGGCCAGCATGGTTACCGCTTCGGCAACGCTGCCCGCACGTTTGCATTGAAAAGGGTAGGTTATCATGGTTTGGTTTGTGGTTTGTCGTTGACCGAATGGTAACTACAAACCACAAACTTTTTTTAATTCATTGCCCTCCAAACCCGTTCTGGGGTCATCGGCATCAGGATGTCTTTTGGTTTGTAGCCGCCACTCCAGAGTGCGTCAATCACGGCCTTTACTACCGATGGCGTTGAGCCAATGGTACCGGCCTCGCCCGCACCGTTCACCCCCAGCGGGTTGTGGGGGCATGGCGTAACCTGACGGTCGGTCTCGAACATCGGCAGGTCATCGGCGCGGGGCATACAATAATCCATGTAGGAACCGTTGGTCAACTGCCCGTTTTCGTCGTAAATCGTGCCTTCAAACATGGCCTGACCGATACCCTGCGCCAGTCCGCCGTGAATTTGGCCGTCCACAATCATCGGGTTAATCACGTTGCCCACGTCATCAACGGCAATCATGCGGGTCAGCGTTGTTTTGCCGGTTTCTTTGTCCACCTCAACCACCGCAATGTGGCAACCGAAGGGATAGGTGAAGTTGGCCGGGTCGTAGAAGCTCGAAAAATCAAGCCCCGGTTCCAGACCAGCCGGATACACGTGCGGCACGTAGGCCGTGAGCGACACGTCACCAAAACTGATTGATTTGTCAGTGCCTTTTACTGTCCATTTGCCGTCGGCGTACTCTAAATCACCGGCGGCACACTCAAGTTTATGAGCCGCGATCTTGGCTCCTTTTTCGAGGATTTTATCAATACTTTTCACGATGGCCGAATTTATACTGCTTAAAAGCCTAAGTATAGGCCAACTTTATCGTTCTTATATGCAACGTTTTGATTTCGATAGAATTTTACCCGGAACTGATAGAATCGGTCAATGAAGCCGCTGCACCACCGCCACCACGTGCCGGATGGCGGCTTCGACCTCGGCTTCGGTGGTGAACCGGCCCAGGCTGAATCGCACCGAACTGTATGCTAAATCATCGGATAAACCCATCGCTTTCAGCACGTGCGACGGCTCCGTCGAGGCCGATGTGCAGGCTGACCCGTTGGAGACCGCGACTTCGTTTAATGACATTAGTAATAATTCACCATCAACGCCCCCAAAGCTGATGTTGGTGGTGTTGGGCAGCCGAAACTGCCGGTTTCCGTTGACGGTTGCGGTGGGCAGCCCGGCCAGAATCCCGGCTTCGAGTTGGTTACGCAGGGCCGTGATTCGGTCTGTTTCGGTCGCTACATTCAGCCGGGACTGGCGGGCTGCTTCGCCCAGACCGACAATGCCCGGCACGTTGAGCGTGCCGGAGCGTCGGCCCCGTTCGTGCCGCCCACCATCTTGTTGGGCAGTCAGCGGGGTTTGTTTGCGGATCACCAACGCGCCGACTCCTTTGGGGCCGTACAGTTTATGAGCCGACAAACTCAGCAAATCAATTGTACCATCGGTAAACGAAATCGGAATTTTACCAACGGCCTGCGTTGCATCCGTATGAAACAACGCGCCGTGCCGGTGCGCTACGGCCCCGATTTCCTGAATCGGCTGGATCACGCCCGTTTCGTTGTTAGCCGCCATGACTGAGACCAACAGTGTGGTTGGTCTGATGACATCTTCAATTTGCTCAGCCGTGATAAGTCCCTGTGAATCAGGCTGAAGGCAGGTGATCTCTGCCCCGTGCCGGGCGAGGTATTCGCAGGTGTCTAATACGGCTTTGTGTTCGGTGCTGACGGTGATAATGTGGTTGCCCCGGTTCGATGCGCGGTGTTGGTTGGCCATTCGTGGCCCGGCCATTCG
>JBBRUV010000027.1:0-22015 GCA_038247465.1 Cytophagales bacterium | reverse complement strand
TAGCTTGCGGGGTCGGTCCCGTTACAGGCCTGACAAGGCATGTTCTGAGAAGCTATGGCCCTATCTTGAGAATATAACTCATTGATTAAAAGAAGATTACTCTACTGAAATCTGGAAGCGACAATTTGAATTGCACCCAAATTCATGATACACAGACCTATATATTTCCATCAAACCCAACATTCACAAAAACATGGAATCAAATTTCCCTAACCCCATCAACTGGGGCATCATTGGCGTAGGCGATGTGTGCGAAGTAAAAAGTGGCCCCGCGTTTCAGAACGTGGCGGGTTCGGCACTGGTTGCCGTGATGCGCCGGTCGGGCGAACTGGCGCAGGATTTTGCCGAACGGCATGGCGTTCCCCATTGGTCGGCCAACGCCGATGAACTCATCAACGACCCCGACATTCAGGCCATCTACATTGCCACCCCGCCCAACTACCACGCAGATTACGCCATTCGGGCCGCAGCCGCCGGTAAAATCGTCTATGTCGAGAAGCCAATGGCCCGCACCCATCAGGAGTGTTTGGCCATGATTGATGCCTGCCAACGGGCGCAGGTGCCGCTTTACGTGGCCTATTACCGGCGTGCGCTACCCAATTTCTTGAAAATCAAAGAGTTGCTCGATACCAACGCCATTGGCGAGGTACGCTTTGTGGATGTGTGCGTTCAAAAACCCATTCAGCCCGATATCGTGGGGCAATCGGATAATCTGAACAACTGGCGCGCCAACCCCGACATTGCCGGTGGAGGCTATTTTTATGATCTGGGTTGTCATCAGTTAGACATGCTCGATTTTCTGTTTGGCCCCATCGTAAAAGCGCAGGGATTCGCTAAAAATCAGGGCGGTGCCTACCCTGCCGACGACATTGTGCTGGGCAATTTCGTTTTTGACAGTGGCATAATGGGCACCGGCACCTGGTGTTTTGCCGCCAATACTGAAAGCGACAAAGAACTGACGACTATTGTGGGCAGCAAAGGCCAAATCTCGTTCCCCTTCTTCGGCGACCATTCTGTTACCCTCCAGCTCGAAGGGCAACCCAGCCAACGCTTTACATTCGACATTCCTAAAAATATCCAGCAGCCCTTTATCCAAACCATCATCAATGAGCTGAACGGCGTAGGTTCCTGCGCCAGCCCCGGCGAGTCGGCAGCCCGCACCAATTGGGTGATAGAGCAATTGTGCAAGCCTTGCTAAGCGAGTATGATCGGATCGTGGCTAAGAAATAACCCGCATCTCGTAGGAATACCCTGCCAGTCCATGGTGCCTTCATCAAAAACCTGGCAACATTTTACGGCGATACCGCCTGACCAACGGCAACCCTGTTTACCAACGCGACAGTGGGGGTCGATATCAAACCGGCTTACACCAACTTCACCAATATTTTTGATAACACCCGTAACGACGCGAGTTTTATTTGGTCGAGCAATTTGTTGCTGGATAGCGTGGTATCGCTCAGAAAAAAATAGAGTACGTAACGCGTCTGGGATGAGGCCGAGAATGTCGTCTCGAACTACATCATCCGAACCAAGAGGGATTACGGTCTTGTGGCGGCCAGAAGCTGAAGCTGCATCCCGATGGCTGAATGAGGTTTATGCGGTAGCCGAGAAGCAAACCCCTCCCGAATCAGTCAAAAACTTCTTTAATTTGTCTAAAAATTTTTTTAACATGCGCCAAACCAAACTCATTCCGCGTACTCCGTCGGCCCACGAAGCCCCGATGTTAATCAAAACCCTGCTCGCCCAATCGCTGAAATACGAACCACAACGCGAGATTGTGTATCGTGACCTGTTCAGGATGAATTACGTGACGTTCAATCAGCGCGTCCGGCAGTTAGCCAACGTGCTGACCGGCTTAGGTGTGAACCCCGGCGATACGGTGGCTGTTTTTGACTGGGACAGCCATCGGTACTTAGAGAGTTATTTTGCCATCACCAGCATCGGGGCCATTCTCCACACGATCAACGTCCGGCTGTCGCCCGCGCAGATTCTCTACACCATGAATCACGCCGAAGACAAAGTAGTCTTGCTCAACGAAGACTTCCTGCCGTTGATTAATGCCATAAAAGACCAACTGACAACAGTAGAGACCTACGTGCTGCTGTCTGACAAGGTTTATACCGACCTCAATGCCGCTGAATCAGACACGGTGCCGACTGGTTTTTCGGGCGAATACGAAGCCCTCTTACGCGGCACGTCGGCAGACTATGATTTCCCCGATTTTGACGAAAACACCTGGGCCACAACGTTTTATACCACTGGCACAACCGGCAATCCGAAGGGGGTTTATTTTTCGCACCGCCAATTATTTTTGCACACGATGGGTCTGATGGCAGCTACGTCGGCCTATGAAGCCGTGCCGTTCCGGGCCTCGACAGACGTGTACATGCCGATTACGCCCATGTTCCACGTTCATGCCTGGGGTTTTCCGTTTTTGGCAACGATGCTCTCGGCCAAACAGATTTACCCCGGTCGTTATGAACCCGAACTGCTTCTGAAGCTGCTCCTGAAAGAAGGCGTTACGTTTTCGCACTGCGTACCGACCATTTTGAATATGCTCGTCAACAGCCCGGCAGCGCAACAGTTTAAGCCGCAACTGGCCCGCTGGAAAGTAATTATCGGCGGCTCGGCCCTGACCAAAGGACTCGCCAAAGCCGCCGGCGATCTGGGTATTCAGGTGTTTCAGGGCTACGGTATGTCAGAAACGGCCCCGATTATGAGCATCACTAATATGACCGACGAGCAACGCCAACTGCCAATGGATGAGCAGATTGAGTACAGAACCCGCGCCGGAAAAGTTGCCCCGTTTGTAGACGTGCGGCTCATGGACGACGACGGAAATTTCGTACCGCACGACGGTCATTCGCTGGGTGAGGTGGTGGCGCGGGGTTCGTGGATGACCCAGGGCTACTATAACGACCCCGAACGCGCCGAAGAACTCTGGAAAGGCGGGTGGCTGCACACCGGCGACGTTGCCAGTATCACGCCCGACCACTGGGTCCTGATTGCCGACCGCACCAAAGACGTGATTAAAACGGGTGGCGAATGGGTGTCGAGTTTAGATATGGAAGACGTGCTGTCGCAGGTGGACGGCATTGCCGAAGCCGCCGTAATTGGCCTGCCCGACGAACGCTGGGGCGAACGACCCCACGCCCTGGTAATTCTGAAACCAAGCCACGCCGACCTGCTCACGCCCAATGGCATCCGCAACGGTCTGAAAGCCCAGGTGGAACGGGGCGACCTGAACAAATGGTATGTGCCGGATACGATCACGTTCGTGAGCGAAATCCCCAAGACCAGCGTCGGCAAGATTGACAAGAAAAAGATTCGTGTCGAAATGAGAGATGTAATTCTGGGAGCGTAACGGACTGTTTTTGGCTACGCTCAAAAACAAAACCCGATTAAACCGGCCAGACTTTACTTGATTTTGAACGACACACCCAGATTAGCCTGCGTTCGATACTGACTGATACCCGTTGAGGGTTGGTTTGCCAATGTACTCTCTGCACTGCCTTCGACGGCCCAGCGGCTGCTCAGGCGATAGTGAATACCAAGCCCGACATTGGTTTGAATGGTTGGAACGGTTCGGTGAGAAATGATCGGGGCTTTCCCAAAAAGATCACGGGCGGGGGTCATGCTTCGGGTTTGGCCTGCCGTTACGCCCGCTTGCAGAAAGAGGGCCAGTCGGCGGTCCCGAACAAAATAATACCGGCTCGACATACCCAACCCCGCATACCGATACGAGTTGGCGAAGTTTTCGTGCCGCCCTTCGAGCGAAACCGACCAGCCATCGGCCAGAAAATAACTAACGCGGGGTGTGAGCCGAAACACCGGGCCAATATAACCACCGTACCCACCGGCTCCGTTCAGGCTGACAGTCAGAGTGCGTTTGCCCAGCAAGTCGGTTTGTCTGCTACTGGAATCAGACCCGGTTTGAGCCAATAACGAAACGGGCAACAACAGGCCCAACACAAGAATAAGATGCATGATACAATTGGTTTATGTTCAAAAGGGCAGAGCCAGAGCTGGGTAAAATGGTTGGACAGTTATGATTCTTTAACAAATCTGATTGACCTGGAGTCTCCGCCCAAGTCTCCTGTTTGTGTCGTAATTTTGTAGAACAATCCCGGCATAATGACAAACGGTTTGCGGCAAATGGGCGCGTTGATGCGGAAAGAATTCGTTTTGGAATGGCGGCAACGCTACGCCCTGAACGGAATGTTGCTATACGTGGCCGGATCAGTCTTTGTCTGTTACCTGAGTTTCAACGCCCGGCGCGGGCAGCTTACGCCTATTGTCTGGAATACCGTTTTCTGGATTATCCTACTGTTTTCGGCCATCAACGCCATCGCCAAGAGTTTTATGCAGGAACGGGCCGGGCGGCTTTTGTACTACTATACCCTCGTCAGCCCGGAACAGATTATCCTGTCGAAGATGTTATACAACACCGGATTGATGCTGGTTTTGGCTGGTTTGGGCTTCGGCATGTATGCTTTTGTGCTGGGAAATCCGGTGCAGGATGTACCGTTGTACTTAGTGAGTTTGGTGCTGGGTGCGGTTGGTTTTGCGGCCTCGCTGACGTTGGTAGCGGGCATTGCCAGCAAAGCCGACAACTCGGCCACGCTGATGGCCGTATTGAGTTTTCCGGTGGTATTGCCGCTGCTGCTGATGCTGATTCGGCTCTCGAAAAACGCTCTCGACGGTCTCGACCGCAGCTTGAGTACCGACGAAATGCTGACGTTATTGGCAATTGACGCAATGGTGGTGGTGTTGAGTTGGTTGTTATTTCCGTTTTTGTGGAAGAGTTGAATGTTTTGTCAATTAAATTTAGAGTGCTATGCGCTCAGTAAAAGGAATATACGAAAAAAGGAATACACGCAAATGGTCAGTTAACTCTTGAAGAAATCGTAGCTGCCGATACACCTATACCTGTAATTGTGACATTTATAGAAGAAAACAACTCGTTAAAACCTGGGCAATCAACGCTAACGTTCAATACCCGTCAGATGGCAACTCCTACGGCAGAAACGTTTCGCCGGGAAGACGTGTATGGCCATGACACGCGCTGAAGATGGTTTTCATTGATACACTTTGGCGACTTAATTGAGATTATTCCATTGCTTGACGAGTCACGTGGGCGGAAACCCGACGTTAAAAATAAATTCACTAATCTACTGCGGGTTTTCACCCGCGTGACTGATATGAAAAAGAACTGGTGGAAAATAGTGGCCGTAGTCATTCTGACTTACGTGATTTTTTGGGGACTGCTCGGCCCAACGCCCCGACTCCCGATTCTGAACGAGAGCATCCGCAACGTGTATTTTCACGTGCCGCTCTGGTTTGCCATGATTATCATGTTGCTGACTTCGGCTATCTTTTCTGTTTGGTATCTGCGTTCAGGTCGCCCTGACCACGACCGGATTGCCGCCGAATTTGCCAATACCAGCATTGTATTCGGGATTCTGGGCTGCGTGACGGGTGCCATCTGGGCCAACTTTACGTGGGGAGAACCCTGGCCGAATGACCCTAAACTGAACAGCGTAGCGGTTGGGATGCTGCTTTATTTTGCCTATCTTATCTTGCGCGGCTCGTTTGATGACGAGCAGCGACGCGCCCGGATTTCGGCAGTCTTCAACATTTTTGCGTTTTGTGTTTTCAACGCACTGATTCTGATTTTGCCCCGGCTAACCGACTCACTGCACCCCGGCAACGGCGGCAATCCCGCCTTTGGGCAGTATGACATGGACAATGCCATGAAACTGGTGTTTCGCCCCGCTGTGATCGGCTTCACGCTCCTCGGTGTCTGGATTACGGAACTGCGGGTTCGGATGGAACGGATAAGAGCCGTGATCGAGGATTAATTTAATCACCGAAACCGTGAAATTCCGGCACGGAGCAGCACCGGATTTTGTTATCAACTTGCCATGAACATTAAGAAATTCATACTACCGATTTTGCTCTTACTCTCGCAAAACCTCTTTGCTCAACAGACCGTTGACATGGCTGACCAACTCCGGGCCGATGGCAAAATCTGGGTCGTGGTGATGGTGATCGCAGTCGTATTTGCGGGCATTATCGGTTACCTCATCCGGCTTGACCGGCAGCTTACCAAACTCGAAAAAGACGTTAAACAGAAAGAATCTGTCTTATGAAAATCACCCATATTATCGCAATCGTTATCATCGCCGTAGCCATTGGTATTATTGCCTCAACAGCTGGCGATGCCAGTGTGTATGTGACATTTGGTAAGGCAGCAGAAATGCTGAAAAACGGCGATGCCGATGCGGTTCACGTGGTGGGCAAGGTTACAAAAGATGCGCAGGGCCGCGTTACTGACCTGGTTTATAACCCCGCCATTGACCCGAATCACTTTGAGTTTACACTCATAGACAACGACAACCGCCCGCAGCGCGTGGTTTATAACAGTCCCAAACCGCAGGATTTTGACCGTTCAGAGCAGATTGTGATTGTTGGAGCCATGCAGGGCGACCATTTTCAGGCTAACAAAATCATCCTGAAATGTCCATCAAAGTATCAGGACGGCAAGCTTGAAACAACCGAACACGAAGCCAAAACCGCACAATTATGATTCACGAAACGATTGGGCAACTCGGCCACTTTTTTGTTACTCTTTCCTTCGTTACGGCGTTGGTCGCTACCGTGGCCTACACGCTGTCGGCAATGGGCCGGGGGCAACGCGCTGAACAGCAAGAGATTGAAGAACCAGAACTCGCGCTGGCAGGAGAGAACAACAATAGTCCGCGCCGGATTGCAAAGCGCGGTAAAGCCAAAACTACCACGTACCAACCAACAATTACAACCGAAACAGATGACTGGCGTACCCTTGCCCGCTATGCCTTTTATGTGCATGGCGCGGCTATTTTGGGTGTGATTGTGTGTCTGTACGGCATCGTTTATAACCACTATTTCGAGTACCATTACGCCTGGAGTCACTCGTCGCGGGCGTTGCCGGTGCAGTACGTGATTTCGTGCTTTTGGGAAGGGCAGGAAGGCTCGTTTTTGCTGTGGCTGTTCTGGAACGCCACGCTTGGCATTATTCTTACGCGCACCGCCAGCAGCCAGTGGGAAGCCCCAATGCTGGCTGTTTTCGCGCTGGTACAGGCATTTCTGGCTTCCATGATTTTGGGCATTGTCTTCGGCGATTCGTTTAAGATTGGCTCGTCGCCGTTTTTGCTCCTTCGTGAGGCCATGCCCGACGCGCCGATTTTTGCCGCCGATGCCAATTTCATTCCCAAAGATGGCAACGGCCTGAACCCATTGTTGCAAAATTACTGGATGGTGATTCACCCGCCGACGCTCTTTCTGGGCTTCGCGCTGGCATTGGTGCCGTTTGCCTATTGCATTGCCGGGCTGTGGCGCAACGACCCAATCGGCTGGATTCGGCCCGCGCAGGTCTGGATGCTTTTAGGGTCGGCGGTGCTGGGCGTTGGAATTTTGATGGGTGGCTATTGGGCCTACGAAACGCTGAACTTTGGCGGCTACTGGAACTGGGATCCGGTCGAAAACGCGGTCTATGTTCCTTGGTTGGTGATGGTAGCAAGTCTGCACACGATGCTGATTGCCAAACGCTCATCGGCAGGATTAAAAACGGCTATTATCCTCACAATCAGCGCATTTTTGTTGATTTTGTACTCTACGTTCCTGGCCCGGAGCGGTGTGTTGGGCAATGCCTCGGTGCACTCGTTTACGGATTTGGGCCTGTCGGGGCAGTTACTGATCTACTTGCTGGCGTTTGTGGTGCTGGCCGTTACGCTGATGGCCGTGAAGTGGAAAACCATCGCACGTGACGAGAAAGAAGTATCGGTTTATACCAAAGAGTTCTGGCTGTTCATTGGCTCATTAGTGCTGGTTTTAGCTGCTTTTCAGGTCATTACCACTACCTCAATCCCGGTTTACAACAAGATTTGGGAGAGTTTTGGGAAGGTGTCAAACCTTGCTCTCCCTGCCGATCAGGTGGCTCACTACAACAAGTTTCAAATCTGGTTTTTTGTCACGATTGCGCTGTTGACTGGTGTTGGGCAGTTTGTATGGTGGGGCAAAGCGGGCAAAAAAGGCTGGAATGCACTCATCAACCCGGCCATTCTGACGCTCGCCGTGAGTGCGGCTGTAATTGTGTTTGCCAAAATGCAAAACCCGGTTTACATGGCGTTGCTGGTGGCTTCGGTGTTTGCCCTTGCCACCAACGGAACCGTGCTGCTGGGTGTGATTCTGGGCAAAACCAAACTGTCGGGCGGGGCGGTGGCCCATATCGGCATGGCCCTGATGCTGATTGGCGTGTTGTATTCGTCGGGTTATTCAACGGTGGTTTCGCAGAACAATAGCGGTCTGCTCATCTCGAAGGACGATACGTTTACGCGCAACGACAACAAAGAAAACAAAGAAAACTCGCTGCTATGGCTCAATCAACCGGAGAAAATGGGCGAGTTTCAGATCACCTATCGCGGTCGACGAATAGAAATTCGCGATGTGCCGGGCTTCGTGCCGCGCTCGTTCGTGAATGTGATCGAGGGCGACTGGCACGGTATCGCGCAAAAAGACATTGAGCAAAACGGCAAAGTCTATCACAAAAAAGGCGACACGCTGGCTCTTTATCCCGAAAACGCCTACTACGAAGTGGAATACCGCGACGCGCAAGGCAAGATATTCTCGCTCTTCCCCCGCGCCCAAAACAATGAGAAAATGGGTTTATTGGCCTCGCCCGACATCCGCCACACCGCCAGTCGTGACCTTTATACCTTTGTTTCGAGTGTGCCAGACCCCGATGCCGAGAATACCTGGAGCAAAACCGAACGCTTTACGGTGGCGATGAAAGACACGTTTTTCCTGAACGATTACGTGGCAATTCTGGACGATGTAACGCGCACTACCGAAGTTGACGGCATGACACTCGGCCCGCAGGATGCCGCCGTGAAAGCCGTTGTGCGGGTGCTTGACAAAACCGGCGAGCGCATATTAAGCCCCGCCTTCGTGATTCGCGACCGGATGATTGGCCGCAAAGCCGTTACCAGCGATGAACTCGGTATTCGGATTCAGTTGGAGGCCATTGACCCGCAAACGGGCAAATTTACCTTCGCCGTGAACCGCACCCAACGCGATTATATTGTGCTGAAAGCGGTTGAAAAACCGCTTATCAACGTGCTGTGGATTGGCGCATTGGTCGTAACGCTCGGTTTTGTAATCTCGATGCGGAAACGGGTGAAATTCGGTCAGGACGCTTAAACCCATTGACTATGGCAATGACCAACCGCGTTGCCGAACTCCTCGAAGCCCCGGATGATCACTTAGTTTATGAACCCGATGTTTGTTTCTGGAACAAAGAAATCGCCGATCCCTTCGATGATGATATGGTGGTGCATCCCGCGCCCGATTTGATTGTCGAAATCCTTTCGAAAGGTACCGCCAGCAAAGACAGGGCAACATCCGTTGGGGGAATCAAGTTTGAGGACTATGCCGCGCACGGCGTTCGGGGATACTGGATTATTGACCCCGTTCGCAAAAGTGCCGAGCAGTATGAACTTGACACAGCAACGATGGCGTTTGCCTCGGTCGGGGCGCATTATATCGCTGACACCATCACCAGCCTGACCGTTTCGGGCTTCACGATTCCGGTGCGGGCCGCGTTTGAAAAACGGGCCAACATGGTGGCTCTACGGGCTTTGCTCGACTAACGCATACCCGCTTCAATCTGAATCACATCGCCAACGGCCACGCTTGCCCACTCGCTGTTTGAGGCCGTAAAACTCATCGTCCCAGTTTCGATGCACCAACACTGCCTGATTTCATCAAACCAAATTTCCGAAACCCGTTCTGTGACCAACAGGGCGGGTTTTTTGGTTTTAGCAAAGGATTGCAATTGCCCCGCGTCTAAGCGTAGTGTCTGATCTACAATAGGTTGCAGGTCGGTGTCGTGGTGGCTGACGAGGAGCGTGGTCATGCCCAGATCACGGTGGAGTTGCAGCAGAATCTCGCGCAGAGATTGGTTAGCCGGTTGGTCTAAAGCCGCAAATGGTTCATCTAAGAGCAGCACGGCGGGTTTTCTGACCAATGCCCGCGCCAACGCCACCCGTTGCCGCTGCCCGCCCGACAGTCGGGTTGGTTTTTGGTCGGCAAAGGCGGCTAATCCGGTGCGTTCGAGGAGTTCATCGGCAAAGGCGCGTTGGTCTTTCGGAGCAGCATAATGCAGATTTTGCCGGACAGTCATGTTCGGAAACAGGGCTGCATCCTGAAAAACATAGCCAATGGCGCGGTCTTGCGGGGGAAGAAAAACACGCTGGTCGGTATCGTTCCAAACCCTGTCATTCACCACGAGCCGACCCTGCGCCGGTGTTTCTAATCCGGCCAGCAACCGCAGCAGCGTGGTTTTGCCCGAACCCGACGGACCGACGAGCATCGTCAAACTACGGGCCGGCAACGTAAACTGCACCCGCAACACTCCCGAACCATCGGCAAACAAACGCGGCATTACGAACTGGCAGTCAATCATCGGGCAAAAATAGGGTTGTGTGTTACGCAGTTATCCGCCGGTTAAACCGATAGACCATCACTAAGATCAGGAGCGAAATACCAAGCAGTAATGCCGAATAAACATGGGCCGTATCGTAGTTCAGGCGTTCTACCTCGTCATAAATCGCGATGGAGGCCACGCGGGTTTGGCCGGGCAGGTTGCCGCCAATCATCAATACCAACCCAAACTCGCCGATGGTGTGAGCAAAGGTCAGTACCACACCCGTCAGCAGGGCCGGTTTGCAGTTGGGCAGCAGTACCCGAAACAGCGTTTTGACGGGAGAATGGCCAAGCGTGTACGACGCTTCGCTCCACGACGATGGCAGGTTTTCTAGCCCGGCCTGCACCGGATGCACCATAAACGGCAGACTATACACCAACGAAGCCACCACCAGCCCGCCAAACGAAAACACCATCTGCACATCAAAAACGCGCAACAGCCAGCCGCCCAGTCCACTCGCCGGACTAAACGCGAGCAAAAAATAGAACCCAATCACCGACGGTGGCAACACCAGCGGCAAACTGATTATGGCCTCCACGAGTGGTTTTAGCCGGAACCGGCTCAACGCCAGCCACCCCGCCAACGGTACACCGATCACCACTAAACAGAGCGTTGTGACGGTGGCCAACTTCAGCGTCAGGAAAATCGGAGTCCAATCAATAGTCATGGGTTAGTCCACAATCACCTCGTCAATTGCCAGCGTGGTCGCTTTGTTGGGCCTAAAACTGAGCGCGGCTGGCATTGGACCGGCATTTTTGGCCCGGATACGCACATACCGCGCCTTCGACGTTTTGAAATCGGCCACAACGGACATGATCGCCCAGGGGCCTTCGAGGGGGTAGGTCACGGGCTGAGCAATGGCTTCCTTGAAATCCTGCCCGTCACGCGATAACGCTACCTCAACCGACGTGGGCGGAAAATACCCAAACAGCACTTTTTTCAGGAAATTGGCCGACACTTTCGTCACGGGTTTTATCTCGCCGAGGTCAATCGTAAAGTCAAGGTCTTTACCCGTGACTTCAACCCATTCGCGCACACTCTGCGGAGCCTGCGCCACCTGCCCATCGGTGAGTTTTTTGGCATCGGAGTCGGTACGGGGGTTTTCGGTGTAAGTGTAGGGTCTGCCTTTGGCGCGATGAATGAAGAATGTTTCGCTGAACGGCGTTTCGCCCGGAATAGTCACGGCTTTAACGGTCGTGGTTTTGGTTAGGGTAATCGGCGCGAGGTATTCAGTGCTGGCGGGGGTGGCTTCTTTGCCGTTGAGGGTATAAAAAATCTTGCTGTCAGAGTCGAGTTTATTGAGCCGCACCTGCAACTGTCGGGGTGCCGCATCACGGGATACCGAACCACCCGCGTCTGAGAATTGGGTTTCGGCCCGGATATCTAACAGCCGTTTGGCATAGTTCACGCTCAGCCGGTCGAGGTGGGGCAGGTGGGCCTTCAGGCGGGCGGCAAAATCCTCGAAATTACGCGGGCCTGCCTGTTTGGGCATCCAGGCAATCTCGGCGATGGCAACGGCGCGGGGCCAGAGCATATATTCAACGGCTTCGGGTGTTTTGAGGTACTCCGTCCAGAGGTTAGCCTGCACGCCCTGAATGTATTTCTGCTGGTCGGGCGTGAGTTCTGCCGACGTTGGTTCGTAGCTATACACAGTTTCGAGGGGCAGGTAGCCACCAATGGACATGGGTTCCTGAGCGGGGTTTGCCTGGTATTTATCGAGGTAACAAAACGCGCCGGGGGTCATCACCACGTTGTGCTTCTGGCGGGCCGCTTCGATACCGCCCTCGGTGCCGCGCCAGCTCATCACGGTTGCGTTTGGGGCTAAACCGCCCTCCAATATTTCATCCCAGCCGATGATAGCGCGGCCTTTGCCGGTCACAAATTTCTCAATCCGCCGAATGATATACGATTGTAGTTCATCCTCATTTTTGAGTTTCAGCTTCTTAATTAGATTCTGGCAGAATGTGCTCTGTTTCCAGGCCGTTTTGGGGCATTCGTCTCCGCCGATATGCACGTGTTTTCCGGGAAAGAGCGCAAAAACTTCGGTCAGCACATCCTGCAAAAACGTAAACGTAGGTTCGGTTGGGCAAAAAACATCGTCATAAACACCCCACGTTGTGCCAACTGCATACTTCTTTATCGGGTCGCACGAATACTCCGGGTAAGCCGCCAGAGCCGCCACCGCGTGACCAGGCATCTCGATTTCCGGCACGATGGTCACGTGCCGGGCCGTGGCGTAACGCACCACATCTTTGATTTCGTCTTGCGTATAAAACCCGCCGTATGGTGTTTTGTCGTACTGCTGCGGAAAATTCTGGGCATAATGCCCGACGAGTGTTTCGGCCCGTTTTGAGCCAATTTGGGTCAGTTTGGGGTATTTTTTGATTTCGATACGCCAGCCCTGATCGTCGGTCAGGTGCCAGTGAAAGGTGTTCATCTTGTGCATTGCCATCAGATCAATGTGTTTTTTGATGAACGAGACAGGCATAAAATGCCGCGCCACGTCAACCATGATTCCCCGATAGGCATAGCGCGGGCGGTCAAGAATCTGGCAGGCGGGTATCTGTTTTGCTACCGGATTTGTCAACTGCATCAACGTCTGCACGGCGTAGAAATAACCTTTGGGCGTTTCGGCTTCGATAGTCACGCGGTCGGGCGTAACGGCCAGCGTGTAGCCTTCCGGGCCCACTCGTTTGGCTTTATGAACAGCAAAAAACAGGTGCTTACCTTTTGCCATCGAGGGCGTTGCCAACGTAAGCGGAATGGTTAGGCCAGTATTGGTTTTCAGGTAGTTAGTGAGCAACTGAGCGGCTGCGGCTTGGGCGGCATCTTTGGGCGTAACCACAATTTTGGTGCTTGCCGAGAGCGTGAACTGCCCGGTTTGGCCCGAAAACTGCGCCGGAAACGGAATTAAATTATAGGCGTTATCCTGCGAGAAGGTTGTGAAAGCAAGAAAAAAAAGAGGTAAAAAAAGTAACTGCTTCATGAGCTGGGCGTAAAAATGAGGGGCGTTTGAACTACAAAGGTATTGGTTTGACGTTACGGAGGTAAACATAATGGAATCCTGAATGAACAACCGTTTCAAACTCTGGCTCAAGCGCGTTGGCTGGGCCGGTTTTCTGTTTTTCCTGATTAAAGGGCTGCTCTGGCTCCTGATTCCGTACCTGATTGCCAGGGGGCTGTGGCCATGGTAAGCTGGCCCGCTTTTTGACGTGATGGTTTCGTGGATTTATCGTCGTTGGGCTAACCAGTTAACCGGCTTGACATTCCGCCACTGAAACGGTAGTTTTGGTGCCCTATCGTTTCTGAACTGTATATGGCCGCCCGTAAACCTGCCAAATCACTTAAAAAAACGGCTCAACTTGCCCAGTCCACCGACCGTCAGCCAACGGCCAACCGCACTGGGCAATTGACGGTTCAGCCGCTGTTAGGCACTCCTGTTACGCATTCTAAGGCAACCCTGACTGCATCATTGGCAACCCAAAATCCGTTACTGCGCTACGGCTTGCCCGTTGCGCTGGCTATTTTGGTGCTGATTGCGTTCTCGTTTGGGTTCGGAAATGACTTTGTTGACTGGGACGACATGGAATATGTGGTCGAGAATCGCTTTTTGACCAACCCCGCCACGCGCTCGTTAGCGGCCCTCTGGCGCACCCCCATCGCCCTCAATTATCACCCCCTCACCATGACCACGCTTTACTGGAACGCGGTTATGTTTGGCCCCGGAGCCGGGTCGTTTATTATTACCAACGTGATGTTGCATATCATTAATACCCTGCTGGTGTTTGCGCTGGCGGGGCGGCTCTCAAAACAAAATCAGTTGGCCGCTTTTCTGACGGCGTTAGTTTGGGGCCTGCACCCCATGCACGTCGAATCAGTAATCTGGGTCTCGGAGCGCAAAGACGTGCTGTACACCCTGTTTTTTCTGCTCGCCTGTTTGAGTTACGTCCGCTACCGACGCACCGAAAAAGTAGCCTGGATGCTGCTGACGGGCGGACTGTCTGTACTGAGTTGCCTCTCGAAAGCAATGGCGGTGGTGCTCCCGGTGGTGCTGTTGCTGCTTGATTATCTGGAAGGCCGCGATCTGAAAAACCGGGCTGTCTGGCTCGAAAAATTACCATTTTTTGCTATTGCTTTGTTTTTTGGCTGGATGGCGTTGCAGGTACAGCGCGGGGGCGATGCCGGGGGCCTGCTCACGGTGCTGGGTCAGAAAAAAGATGCCGTTGGGCAGGAGCCGTTTGCCTGGCGGTGGTTGGTATATGGATCGTATGGTTTTGTGATGTATCTGGTGCGCTTGCTGGTGCCGATTCACCAGTCGGCGTTCTACCCTTACCCCGCTGTTTTCCAGACTATTCCGGCGCATTTTTGGTTTGGGCCGGCAGGCCTTCTGGCCTATTTCGCCATTATGGGCCGGGCGTTTTGGCAAAATTGGCGGATGCTGGCGTTCGGAATGGCGTTCTTTTTAGTCACTATTTTCTTGGTTTTGCAGTTCATGACGGTCGGTGCCGCGTATATGGCTGATCGTTACAGTTACCTGCCGTATTTCGGGTTGTTATTCTGGTTAATGACCGCACTCGAACAGCGTACCCGGTCTAATCTAACCAATCGGCTGGCGTTTCGGGTGGGGGTGGGCGTGTTTGCCGTTGTATGTTTTTACCAGACCAGCAAACAGGTTTTAATCTGGAAAAACACCGAAACGCTGTGGTTCAATGCTCTCGAGTATTTTCCTGACAATGACCAGATTCACGAGGGTTTAGGCGACTACTACGGCAAACGCAATGAGATTGATAAAGCCATCGCGCAGTTTTCGGCAGCTCTGGATGGCGGCACCACCCGCTATCACGTTTATGAAGGGCTGGGTAATGCCTACGGGCTGAAAGGCGATGTAGTAAAAGCATCTGCCATGTTTGATCAGGCCCTTGCATTAGACAGCACCAAAAGTGATATTTATTACAACCGGGGCATTACGCTCATGCGCATCAGGCCCGCCGATGCTGTGCGTGATTTTAACGTTGCCCTTCGCAAAACGCCCGAAAAAGACACGCTCATTCGTCAGAGCCGGGGTTTCGCGCTGTTGCAGACCAAAGAGTACGCTGCTGCCAAAGCCGATTATGATTTTGTGCTGCAATACAAACCCGCCGATGCTATTGCGTTGCACAACCGGGGCGTATGCCGGTTTAATCTCGGCGACCGCCCCGGTGCCATCGCCGACATTCGGCAGGCCCTCGCCCTCAAACCTGATTACGAAGAAGCCACCCGGAATTTGAAGGCGTTAAGTGGGGAATAGGCTACCCCCAACCTCCTATTCAAAGGGCTTTTACGATTTGGGATAAGAGGAGGGCCATGTTTTCTCCGCGACTAAAAGCCCCCAGGATAGGGGGTTGAGGATAAGACAGATCAAAACGCCCGCAGGCGGTGTTTTTTGCCAACCCGATAGCGGGGGAAACTGACTTTGTAGCATACCCCACCGGCCGCAATCAATGCTCCTGCCGGAATCAATGACCGCGAATTAGCCGTAAACCAACCCCGGCCACCCTCCTGCCCGGTATTAATAAAATCAGCCAGAAAATAAACAATGCCCGCCAACGGCAACATCACCGCACCTTCGGTTACGAATGGAATCCGACGTTTAATAAACACCGTTTTTACGTCGGCAAACCGAAACGGAACGGCCTCATACCGGCCCATAACTTCATTGTTCATAGATAAACTAAACAACGAGTCAGTCACGGCATAAACCGGAGCGCGGTATTTCTCGCCTTTCGCATCACGGAAAGCAAATGATTGGCCCACCTGATACCGATAGCGGTAAAACGCACCGAGAGTTGGGTTGGCATCGAGGGCGAGATACCGTTGACGCGGGGCTGTGGCCGGGCCAGCGCGGACAACCGTTGAGTCTTGTGCGGTGGCCGCAAACAACGGACCGAGAGCCATCAGCAACAATAAATACCGGAGCATAGCCATATCAGTTTCATGATTTTATGCAGACGTAACGAGCAAAACGGCACGTTTGTCAATGCATGGGCTGTTAATTTTGCAAAAAACAATCGTACAAACCAACAATCGCCCTCAATTTTATGAACCTTCTCACCACCCGCCAACTCCGCACCTTTACCGAAGCTGTTTTCCGGGCCATTGGTTGCCCCAATGCCGACGCAACACTTGCCGCCGATGTGTTGGTCAGTGCCGACCTGCGCGGGATTGATTCGCACGGCGTAGCGCGGTTACCCGGCTACGTTCGGCTTTACGACAATGACCGGCTCAATCCCCGCCCGCAAATCCATGTCGTTCACCAAACACCATCAACCGCTGTTGTGGATGGAGACCGCGGCCTGGGGCTGGTGGTTGGCCCGGCAGCGATGCAAATCGCCATCGAAAAAGCCCGGCAGGTTGGTACGGGCTGGGTCGCCGTTCGTAACTCAAACCATTTTGGCATTGCCGGGTATCACGCGCTGCTGGCCGTGCCGCACAACATGATTGGGCAAGCCATGACCCACGCGGCCCCTCTCGTGGCTCCCACGTTTTCGCTCGATAAACTGCTGGGAACCAACCCCATCGCCGTTGCCGTACCGGCCCTGACCGAGCCGCCGTTTCTGGCCGATTTTGCCAGTACCGCCGTTGCCTACGGGAAACTCGAAATTCTGCAACGCAAAAACCAGTCTATTCCTGAAGGGTGGGCGCAGGATGCCAACGGAAACGCCACAACAGATGCTCACGCCATCAGAAACGGCGGTGCGCTGCTGCCCCTCGGCTCCGACCGCGAACACGGCTCTCACAAAGGCTACGGCCTCGGCGCGATTGTGGATATTTTTTCGGGCGTACTGTCCGGTGCGAATTTTGGTCCCTGGGTGCCGCCCTTTGCCACTGCCGGATTCATGCAGACGCAGGAAGGCGTAGGTATCGGCACCGGCCATTTTTTTGGAGCCATGCGAATTGATGCCTTCCGGCCCGCCGACGAGTTTAAGGCCAGCATGGATGTCTGGATTCAGCGATTCAGGCAGGCCCGCGCCGTTGACGGCAGGCAGGTACTTATTCCCGGCGATCCCGAACGGATAATGGAAGCCGAGCGGTTAGCGAACGGGATTCCAGTGGTGGAGCCGGTGGTGAACAGTTTAAAAGAGTTGGGCGAACGGTTTGGGGTAAAATTATAAAATCCATTACCCCTGACTTGATCCAGGGGTTCCGATAATGCTCACCTTTAACCCATAATCTTTGCCCTTTGAAACGTTTTTCAGGCTAACCTGCTCACCACGTGGCCCAACCCAGGCTGTTTGGCTATTGGCAATGGCCGATTTTCCGTAACGTGCAGTAAAATAAGCAGTTAAGTCGGCAGTATGAGCCGCCACCGATGGCTTATCGTTGAGGTATAAGTCTGCCAGAATGGTTGTTACCAACCCGTTTCGATACCCATACTGCACATCCATTGATTCTAAATTTTTCAACTCGATGCCGTAGCCGATGTGCGTTGCGTCTTCTTCAAACAAGTCTGATTTGGCGACTTTTTCGCTGGTTCGCGCCGTACCGATACTGTCGCCGAGAGCAATGCCGCGCCAGTCGCCGGTTTGGGTCAGGCCGAGGGTTCGCAGCCGGTCGGTGAGCGGGGCTTCGGGCAGGGTAACGATAGCCGGTTCGGTGGGTTGAGCCGTTGAGTCAGCCGCTGTCTGACTGGTTGTTTCTGATTTATTCTGGCAGGCGGGTATCCAGAGCGCGGCAAAAACCAGTGTAAAGTAAATGGCGTACCTGTATTTCATCGAAAAATAGTAATATTTGGTGTGGTAAAGGTAGGGCGCATCGGGCCAAAACTTATCGGGGGTTCGGTGGATTACACCGGCAGAAAGCCCGGCAGATTTAGTTTTCGCGCCTTGCCTTTGCGTGAGCTTCGGTTTTTGTCTTACTTTCGTCCGTGATTTTTCCGGCACAACTACAACCCATTTTCCAAAAATAGACCCCACTTCTCCATGGCAAACGCTGCTGAATTAACCGTTGATGGCAAGTCGTATCAATTCCCGATTGTTGAGGGTAGCGAACACGAAAAAGCATTTGACATCGGCAACCTCCGCGACCAAACCGGCTACGTGACCCTTGACCGGGGCTACAAGAACACGGGAGCCACCAAAAGTGCCATTACGTTCTTAGATGGCGAAGAAGGCATTCTCCGCTACCGGGGCTACTCCATCGAAGAATTGGCCGCCAAAGCATCGTTCTTAGAAGTAGCCTACCTGCTCATCTACGGCGAACTGCCCACCCAGAAGCAATATGCCGATTGGGAGTACAGCATCCGGCGGCATACGATGGTGAATGAAGATATGCGGAAGATTTTTGAGGGCTTCCCCGTCAACGCACACCCGATGGGCGTGTTGTCGAGTTTAGTGAGCGCGATGAGCGGTTTTTATCCTGACTCCTACGACGAAAAAGCCGAAGACCAGACCGAACTGCACATTAAACGGCTGTTGGCAAAACTGCCGACGATTGCCACCTGGTCGTTCAAAAAATCAATGGGGCATCCCGTTAATTACCCCAAAAACTCGCTCGATTACTGCTCAAACTTCCTGCATATGCTGTTCTCGTTGCCGGTCGAAGAATATGCCGTTGACCCAATCGTGGCCGAAGCCATGAACGTGTTGCTGATTCTTCATGCCGACCATGAGCAGAACTGCTCAACGTCAACGGTGCGGCTCGTGGGTTCATCAAAGGCCAATATTTATTCGTCAATGTCGGCGGGAATTAGTGCCTTGTGGGGCCCGCTGCACGGCGGGGCTAATCAGGAAGTAATCGAGATGCTCGAAGAAATCAAAAACGGCGGTGGTGACGTAGCGAAGTACGTGGACATGGCTAAAAACGCCAAAACAACCGGCTTCCGGCTGTCGGGATTCGGCCACCGGGTTTACAAGAACTTTGACCCCCGCGCCAAAATCATTAAAAAAGCCGCCGATGATGTGTTGGCTAAACTCGGCATCAACGACCCGGTGCTGGAAATTGCCAAAGGGCTGGAAGAAGCCGCTCTCCACGATGAGTATTTTATTCAGCGCAAACTCTACCCGAACGTTGATTTTTATTCGGGCATTATCTACCGCGCCCTCGGCATTCCGACCAATATGTTTACCGTGATGTTTGCCATCGGCCGGTTGCCGGGCTGGATTGCCCAGTGGAAAGAAATGCGGGAACAGAAAGAACCCATCGGTCGCCCCCGCCAGATTTACACCGGCCCCATACTGCGCGAGTTTGAGCCGTTGGCAGATCGGCAGAATTGACCATTTTTGTTGTGAAACAGCGTCCCGGCTAGTTATGGCCGGGACATTTTTATTGGGACTGGCCTGAAAATGCTACCGGATTTTCTCACACCGTCATTATTCCGACCAGAATCAGCCCTGCCATAAACAGGCCAATCGTGAGCATGTAAATATGATGGCTGCCTTTTATCCGGTCAAGTTCCCAACCGTTGTCTTTCAGGATTTGACAGATTCGTTTGGGCGATAAATCCATAGTCAGGCGGCAGACAATTGACTGTACGTGGCTGAGTCTGGCATTTGCAGCGTTATTTCCATCACATTGCTATCGTCAGAGATGGGAATATGCCAGGCCTTCATGCTCTCTAAAGTACCCTATGCCGCTTCTTTGAGGTTTTCTATCGTTTCCTCAACCGTGTCTCCTCCCGCAAAACAGTGTTTCATCGTAGGAATATCAGCAATGTAGTAATCTTCTTCTTTCGTGATAAAAACCTTAAAAACCACATTAGGTGTTGGTTATTGGCTGAACAAAAACAAAAATAGGGCAAAACACTCAAACATCTTTTCACCAAAAAAGCGGGCCAAATAGCCCGCTTTTTTGGTGGTACTTGCTTCCAAAACTAAGCCTCAACCAGTTCGTCGTCAGCTTCAACACCGGCAGCACCAATAGGGTCGAGCAGGGCGTTTTGGTCGTCTTTTATTTTGGTTCTGATTTTGGTTTCCAGCTCGTTCATCAGTTCGGGGTTATCGAGTATCAACTCCTTCACCGCGTCACGACCCTGAGCCAGGCGGTTGGTTCCATAAGAAAACCACGAGCCGGATTTTTTCACGATTTCCATCTCAACGGCGAGGTCAAGAATTTCGCCCACTTTTGAGATGCCCTGCCCGTACATGAGGTCAAACTCGATTACTTTGAACGGCGCGGCCATCTTGTTTTTCACCACCTTCACCTTTGTGCGGTTGCCTACCACGCTGTCGCCGTCTTTAATCTGGCCGATGCGCCGAATGTCGAGCCGAACCGATGCGTAGAATTTCAGCGCGTTACCGCCAGTGGTGGTTTCGGGATTACCGAACATGACCCCGATTTTCTCGCGTAACTGGTTAATAAAAATGCAGCAGCACTGTGTTTTGCTGATGATGCCGGTCATTTTCCGCAATGCCTGCGACATCAGCCGGGCCTGCAAGCCCATCTTGCTCTCGCCCATTTCGCCTTCGATTTCGGCTTTCGGCACGAGGGCGGCCACTGAGTCAATTACAATAATATCAATGGCACCGGAACTGATGAGGTGTTCGGTGATTTCCAGAGCCTGTTCGCCGTTGTCGGGTTGGGCAATAAGCAGGGTATTGAGGTTGATACCGAGTTTTTCGGCATACCCGCGGTCAAAGGCGTGTTCGGCATCAATAAACGCGGCCATACCACCGGCTTTCTGCGCTTCGGCAATGCAGTGCATGGTGAGCGTTGTTTTACCCGACGATTCGGGGCCATACACCTCAACCACGCGACCACGCGGCAAACCACCGATGCCGAGGGCTAAATCAAGGCCGAGCGAGCCGGTCGAAATCACGGGTACGTCAACTACTTTGGTGTCGCTCAGGCGCATAACGGTTCCTTTACCAAATGCTTTATCGAGTTTTTCAATGGTAGTTTGCAGCGCCTTCATTTTTTGCTCTGCGGGGCTGGTTGCGGCTTCTGCCGACGATGATTTTGCCATGTTTTGTGCGTTGTTTTAACACATAAAAATACGCTTTTTCAGACCGAGAACCAAATGGTGTTTCAATTCTGTGTTTCCGTGATTCAGCTTTGTGGATTATCACCGTAACCGATGGATGTCCCGCATTTTGATTTCGATTTCTCCTTTCTGGATTTGAGCAGTTTAACCCAACCGTGCATCGAATCTACGGAGGTAAAAAACCTGTTTTATTCTTCGCTTTTGCCGAACCTTCGACTACACCCCGACCGATGGATTTGGGTATTGTATCGGCTATTCAGCGAGAAACAAGTTCATTTCGTTTATCTTTGAGTTCAGCGATCAAACGCTCAAAATCACTAATGTCTGGCTATCCGATGAATCAGAAATTAGAACTCGTTACTACAAGCGATGAATTTTGTCGGCGTTTTCCAACAACGCAAGACTTAATTGCCCATCTGCTTGTTACCCCTCCACAGCGAGAAGTGACGGCGCAGGAGTTAGTTGTACGCAGAGTGGGTCGAACAAGCTCATATCGAATCCCAAATTGCACCAGCCAAATAATGCTTTGCGCC
>JBBRUV010000026.1:0-22280 GCA_038247465.1 Cytophagales bacterium | reverse complement strand
ATCAATTTATGGAGTGGCCTTATCGCCTACAGTTTTATGGATGCTTTTCCAACGATGCCTGTATTCGTACCCAAGCTGGGCAAGAGCGACGTGTGCCAAATTGTAATTATCTAAGAGACATCCCCAAAACTCGCATTATTAACAAATTGCGCATTTTGGGGCAGATGTAGAAACGAAATTAATGAAAGCAGAACCAAAATTATTTGTCCGAAATAAAGAATTACCACCCCTGTTTCAAGACAGTTTGGTCCGGGGTCAGGTTCAGAAAATCCGGCCTGATAGTCCCGAACCACAGTTATTTTATCAACATCCGAACGGGCAACTATGGGTGGGTAATTCAAGTGTATGGCTAAGAAATTTACCCGCCGAATCAGTAGATTTAATTTTTGCCGATCCGCCGTACAACATCAAAAAAGCCGACTGAGATACCTTTGAGAGTCAACACGCATACATTGAGTGGTCGGCGTTATGGATTAAGCAAGCGGCCCGCGTACTAAAACCAACTGGCACACTTTATATCTGCGGATTTTCTGAAATTTTAGCCGACCTGAAAGCCCCGGTAATGGCTTATTTTAAGGGGTGTCGCTGGCTCATTTGGCACTATAAAAATAAGGCAAACGTAGGGTCTGACTGGGGCCGAAGCCACGAAAGCATTCTGCATTTGCGAAAAAACAACAAACATACCTTCAACAGCGATGCCGTGCGGATTCCTTACGGCGAACACACCTTAAAATACCCGACGCATCCGCAGGCCGAGACCAGCCAATACGGGAAAGGCACTACCAATGGGCATACCTGGCAGCCCCACCCCGGCGGAGCAAAGCCAAAAGATGTGTTTGATTTGTCGGATGACCTATTAGAAATTCCGACAACCTGCAACGGAATGCACGAAAAAACGCCCCATAAAACACAAAAACCGGAGGAGCTATTGCGGAAAATTTTATTGGCTTCGTCAAACCAGGGTGACACGGTTTTAGACCCGTTTTTAGGTTCGGGGACAACTGCCGTTTGCGCTGAACAATTGGGCCGTAACTGGCTGGGCTGTGATCTTAGCGAAACTTATTTAGGCTGGGCTACGGAACGAATTGAGTTGGTTGAAAGCTGGCCGATTGAGAAATGGAAGAAGTATGATTTCGAGAATCAAAAGCGCCGGACTGCTATTCGATGACGATTAACCAACTTGCCGCGTATGCCATTGACAAACAGAATTTCACAACTCTGCAAGGCTTCATTGATTTTTGTCAGCATTTTTTAGATTTCATTGCAACAGACGGAAATATACAGGCTGTAATTGTGTCCCAAAACGAGTCTCATTATCGGTTTTGGCAGTATAATGAGCAGGGACATTGCCAGATAACCCGCCCCGGATTGATAAAGTTTTCATTGATAAATTTCTTTATAATCGTTTAACGAGGAGCGATTTACCGCATATTGCAATCTTTTTGAACGACGTTCAGCGCAAAGGTATTCATCCTAAATACGGGGTTGGTAGCACATTTCTACCCGGGCATTTCAAAGGCTACACGGTTAAATTAAATCCATTGGATAGCGTTTATTATTGCGACATAAGGCCCAACGTGAAAACGGAGCCTATCGTGAAAAACTACATTAAAACGCTCGATCATTTGCTCTGTACTGACATTTGGAATTTTATGAAGCACCAGGGCGATTTGCCAATTGATGTAGAGATAAAATCAAATTGATAATAAACCGTTAGTTTACCGAGTGCTACTAAATTTTATTACCCAATTACAGCCCCTGATCCGTATGTATCGCTTTCTGAAAACAACATTCCTGCTACTGCTGATTGGCGGGTTTGCCTTGGGGAATCCCACCCCTGCCGATTCTGTCGGCACCGAAACCAAAGGCGGCAAACGCTTTGTGCTGCACCGTGTAGAGCAGGGCCAAACCCTGTTTGCCATCGGCAGGCGGTATAATACCTCGCCCGAAGCGATTAAACAGGCCAATCCCGGTATGACCGATATTCGCTATAATGAGGTGCTACGGGTTCCGATGGCGGATTTGCCCGCTACACAACCATCAACAGTCAGTAAAAAGATCACTCAGCCCCTATCAAAAACAGGTACCGCCGTAGCCAGCGTAACGGCGACAGCACGGTCTGTATCGGCCCGACAACAGGCCCGCGAAGACACCGAAGCGGCCAAACGAATTGAGAAAGAAGTAAAAAAAGAAGGTCTGCACGTGGTCGAAGCAGGGCAAACGCTGTACAGCCTGGCTGTGCGCTACGGCGTGTTGCAGGCCGACTTGCGGCAGTGGAACGGTCTGACGACCGACAATCTGCGGGCCGGGCAAACGCTTATCGTCTCAGAACAATCATACAAGAAACGGCAGGCTGCCGAAACAACGGTCGTTAACCCGCCCGCCCCGGCAAAACCGGCGGTGGTTCCGGCTCCTAAGCCTGAACCAGCAAAAGTCGAACCTGCCAACCTGCCAACAGAATCGCCGAAGCCCACCGTACCCAAATCAACCACCCCCAAATCAACGGTGCAGACAGCCACGCCAACCCCCGCCGACGACAGCGGCACCGACGATGCTGTCCGCCCTACCACCGGACGGCGCATTGCCGAAACCGGCCTTGCCGACGTGATTGACCCGACCGATACCTCACCCAAACTGCTGGCCCTGCACCGTTCGGCCCCGGTTGGCTCGCTGGTGCAGGTCAGGAACGATTCGAGCAATCAAACGCTGTGGGTGAAAGTCATTGGCCGCCTGCCCAACACCGGTCTCAACGACCGCGTAATTGTGAAACTCTCGGCGCGAGCCTTTGCTAAACTCTCGCCCGGCACCCAGCGATTCCGCGCCGAAGTAAGTTATTTGATACCGTGAGTAGAGACGCATACTTGCGTCTCCTAATTCAATTGCTTGCGTCTCCTAATTAGTGCAAAATCGCGTACACCAATTCGCACAAAATATCGGCTTCGGTGAGCGTGGGTGCGTCAATGCCTTTGACCTGGGCATCGGCCCGGCGGATGGCGTGGATAATATCGGCCACTTTTGCCAGCGGAAACGTGCGGGCGGCCTGCTGATAGTCTTTCACGAAAAACGGATTTACGCCCAGCACCGACGCGATGCCTTTGTCGGTCTGGTCTTTGCTGGCCTGCACCAGCAGCACCTTGCTGAAATAACCGTATAACTGGGCCAACACCATCACCAGGGGGTTGTCTTTGGTGTTTTTACCGAGATAATCGGCGATGCGGTTGGCCTTCACAATGTCTCGCCCGGAGAGGGCTTTTTGCAACTCAAACACGTTGTATTCTTTGCTGATACCAACCAATCGCTCAACGGTGGCGGCTGATATTTCTTCGTTGATGGCCAGATTAATCAAAATCTTGTCAATCTCGCTGGCTAACCGTTTCAGGTCGTTGCCAATGTGGTCGGCAAGGAGTTGGCAGGCTTTGGGGCTGACTTTTACGCCCTGCTGCCGGCAATAATCGCCAACCCAGTCCACGAGTTTATTGTCGTATAATTTTTTGACACTGAGCAGTTTACCCGTTTTCCCAAAGGCTTTTACCCACGCTTTTCGTTCGTCTAACGGGCCATTGTGGGCCAGGAACAGCACGGTGCTGGCGAGTGGTTTTTTGGCATAATCTTCGAGCAGCGTCTGCGCCGATTTGTCTTTGATACCGGCCATGTCCTGCGCTTCTTTCACCAGCACCAACTGCCGTTCGGCCATGAACGGATACCGCCGGGCGTAGTTCAGTACCGCACCTACGTCGGCATCTTTGCCAAACAAAACGAACTGATTAAAGCCGCGCTCGGCCACCGGCACTACTGATTTTTCGAGTTCGTCGGCCACGCGGTCAAGATAAAACGGTTCGTCGCCGTGCAGGAGATAAACGGGGGCAACGCGCTTGTTGCGGATGTCTTTGAGGAGGGCTTCAACGGCAGGAATCAACGTGAAATAGGTTTTTCGGGAAGTGTAAGCCCGAAATACAGGGCAAAGTTCGGCAATGTTGGGAGAGAGAAAAAACCGATAACCTATGTCCTCGTCACGATTTCGCTACGCTGATCCTACCATCACGTTTAGCCGGGATAGTTGCTTTTGAGGCTACCACCGAAGCCGGGCGGCATCACAAAAAAAGGAGTCAGCCCGACCGGGGTTCGTTCATTAGTTTATCAATGTCGTTTAGTTAAGCGAAATTGTGTCTTATACGGGCCTTTTTGAATTTTATAGTTCTCTCATAACCAATGAGTTATAAAAACTGTAAAACCTTAACCAAACCACATTGATTAGTTTATCATAAAACTCTTTTCGGAACAAAAGGTTACGGCAGTGTTTTCTCACCAAGCCGTACTTTTTATGCCCATCCAAACATTTTACAAACGCTACCAGTTTGCCCCCAACGAGTGCCTGGAACGTGATCTGCTCGGGGCTTTCACGCGACGGCAGTACACGGCCAATACCCTGCTCACTGGCCCGAACCAGCCCAACGACCGGCTGTTTTTTGTGGAAGTAGGTGCCGTGCAAGGCTACTACATAGACCACGCTCAGACCGAAGTAACGTTTGCCTTTGCCGCCGAGAGCGAAATTATTATGAGTCCCATAAATCTGTTTGGGTCCCACGCCCCCCAACCCGGCAATTACCTGCGTACGCTTGAGCCGGTGCAAACCCTGGAGTTATTCCACACCGATATGCGTCGGTTACAACAAGCCCATCATGCCTTCGCCCTGTTGAGCCTGCAACTGACCGAAGAAGCCGTCGGGCTGCGCGAAGAACGGGCGCGGACGCTGCACAATCCCAATCCATTGTCTCGGTATTACTGGTTTCTGGAACGCCATCGGAATCTGTCCGGTCGGCTGAAAATCAGCACCATTGCGTCGTATCTGGGCATTTCTCGCCACACCCTGAGCCGCCTTCGCAGCGAAATGGCCCATAATGGCGCGTGATGCCAGACCAAACCACGAATTTTGTGCGTCAAAGCACATCGTTTTGTGCGTCAAAGCAACTCAGAGTTGTGGGGAATGTATCAATTTTGTGGTGTCAGCAAGCTATACGATCCGGAGCGCGTAGCTTGTTGGCGGTAACGGTTAATCACAAACGTTCTTACGAAACGCACATTAATGTACTCCCTGCTGAGTGCCATGCTGGCAATTGGCGTAGTCGGTTGCCGGGACAACCAAACCATCACTCCGCCAACGGAGGAACTATCGCCTGAAGCGCAGGCGCGGAAGTCGGCCGAAAACCTGGATCGCTTCAAGGAGGGAATCGAGGACAAAACCATCGCTAACGACTACGAGGTGAGAAACGGAGTGGTTCACGTTAAGAACCCGGCGGTTCTTAGAAAGGCTCTTGAAAACTTAGACAGCTTCACCAGTTCGTTTAAGCAGCGTGAGCCTGGCTTTGTATCGTTCCAAAACAAGATTGACGAGGCATTGGAGAAAAGCCAGTCGGTAAGTTCAAAAGCCGAAGCCGACGTTTTTTTGAAACAGTGGGGTGTGTATGTACGGGAAGAAAACGAGATGCTGTTTCCGCAACTTTATGTCCGTTTCAATCACTTGTTGAGTGAAGACGGTGCTTTGTTTGTCGGTAAACGAATTTACTTGTTTACGAACGGGGCGGATTACATCATTTTGGATGGAGACAAATCTAAAATTAAGCAAATCAAGGCCGGTAAGGTAGACCCTGAAACAGTATTACGAATTGATACTAAAAGTGCTGTTGTGTCAACACCTTCTGGTGGACGTATGGCTGCGGTAGGGTGCGCATCACTTTCAGGGTTCAGAGAGCGTGATAATCGTCGGGGCACTGTAAATGTGAATGGAGTTCTGTCTCGTTTTGATCTGGGATTCAACCCGGCCACAGGCATTAATGAGACTTTTGCAGATGCATCGGTAGTGATCAACGGATACTCGAGAAAGAAAGTAGGGTGGTGGTGGGATCGTTACAATACTGTCCACAGTCTGAGAATAAATTATCTGGCCAGATTTGTTGTGCAAGGCACTGAAAGGCAGAGTATAGAACCCGATGATTTCACTACCACTGATCCCCATGAGAGGGACGGGATAGACGATCGAAGATCAATAGGCTCTAATACAGTGCCTACGTCTATTGTGAATACAACTCAAGTTCGTATTTTTCTTGATGTACGTCGTGGTTTTTATACCAGTCGCGGCTTGAACAACGAACCTGTGTTTTACAACCAGTGCAATCCTTAATCTACAAACCCATACCAGAGCCTGCTCTGGTATGGGTTATTCTCACATACGAACATGAAGAAATTAGTTTGCCCATTGTTGCTTTTGCTGACCTGCATAAGCACATACGCCCAAACCCAATTTGGCCTGACAACCAGCGGGTTTATCAATAAGGTGCAGGTGAAACTGGTGCCGGTGCCCGATTATCAAGCAATTGGCGTAACCGGTATTGGGGCTAAGCCCGGTTTTTCGGCAGGTGCGTTTGCCCAAAAAACAATTAGACCCTGGCTGCTTACCCGAATCGAACTGAACTACGTCAACACCGGATACCGTTCACGCGAACCTCGCGAAGACAAGCTCACGGCTATTGCCACAGTCAATTATTTGCAACTAAACCCTATGATTGGCCTGCAAACCAAACGGGGGTTCAGCTTGTCAACGGGGCCAAGCCTTAATCTGCATGTGGGCAGCTCGGCCCGATCTGCGGTCGTACTTACCAGTACGCAACCCGCTTCCTACACCGTTCTTGACGAATGGGTCCATACGCGGGGTTTTTTTAACAGCCCGCCTGATCAGAACGTCGATAGCGGGATCACCGAGCGATTTACGCTGGGTTGGCAGGTGCAGGCAGCCTACACCTACAAACGTGTTTCGATTCATGCCAACCGGCAGTGGCACATCAACCCTATGGCCAATTACATGTTTGCGCGCAGCATCCCCGGCTTTGGCAGAAGCGATGTCTATTTTAGTTCGTGGCAGTTTGGGCTATCCTACGCACTGATTCAGAAAAACCCCAAACCCGCTACCAATCTGCTATGAAATTGATGCCCTGTTTTCTGGTCTTAGTAATTTGGTGGTCGGCGAGCCTACCCACCAACGCACAGAGTAAATTTTGGCGGGTGGGTATAGCCTATCAGGCCGGCAATAGTTTGTCCCGGTTCAGTAAGGATGCCAGCTTTCCCAATCAGCGGATCGGTTTTACGGTGCGGCCGGCCGATGCCACCGTGTTGACTGCTGAACGAAACCTGAGCAATCGGTTCAGAATCAATATTAGTGTCGGAACACTCCCTCAACGCATAGGGTTTCTCCATACAGCCCGATATATCATTCCCGGTCTGGCAGATCAAATCTATGGAGGAGAAACCGCTTTGTATTTCCGGGACTTACCGTTTGGCGGTGTGGGCTTCTCGCTGAACAGCCAACCATACGGCCCTTTCACACTTGTTGTGGGTGCTGATGTGCTTGCCCGCTACACCTCCATTGGTAATGTGGTGGTGGAGCTTGGAGGTACTGACACAGGAATGATTCGCCGGGACGTAGGTGTCAATGACATTGAGCGTTTAGGTTTGGTAGAGGATGTTGATTTTGTCCGGGTCCGCTATCGCATCTCCTACCAGACCCGCGCCGTGCCTGCCTTGTCAGTGGCCGTGTCTCCGCGCTTGGGTGTAGAGATGCAGGTGCTTGATAAAGTCAGTATCTATCTGGGAGCCGTTGCCACCCTGGGACTTGGCCCAATCGTATCGGGGCAGGGTCTTATTGACTTCAATGGCGAGGTGACCCGCTCTCAATACGGTCACAACGGCAGCTTCTGGGGAATGCAGGTGGGAGCCAAATACCACCTCTGGCGCGGCAAGTCAACCAAAAAGCTACACTATTGACTGATCCGCTATGTTTTCAAGACATTTCGCCAATGGTAACTTGTTTTTATGCGTCAAAACACCATGTTGACAAAACTGCTCATTTACTTCTGCAATCACGGTCTTTGAGGATGGCTTCAACGGCAGGAATCAACGTGAAATAGGTTTTTCGGGAAGTGTAAGCCCCGAACGTAGGCGTAAGAATAGAACGCAGATGACGCGGATTGAAGGGATTTTCACGGATACTTTACTGATGCAGTCTGCGTCTGTATAATGCCAGGACCTCAATCTTGCTATCACCTGTTAACTGATGTTACGCGGGTTCATAGAAAGCCGGAGGGATTTTCTATGAACCCGCGTAACATGGGTTATTAAGAAGAAAATCCGCGAAAATCCCTTCAATCTGCGTCATCCGCGTTCTATCGTTCCATAACCTATTCAACAATTGGCGGTCTGCGTCCGTTGAGAGATTGGCACGGCTTTGGCAACTTTACCGTTCGACAAACCTGCAATCATTCACCTCAACGCTGTGAACCGACGAATTACAACGATTTTATTGATTACCCTGGCCGTGCCGTTGCTCCTGACTGGTATTCTGGCCTTCGTGCTAACCACCCCCGCCGGGCAAAACCTTGTTACTGAGCAGGTCAATAACTACCTCGCCACCAAAATCAAATCGCCTTTCCGCATCGGCACCATCCGGTATCAGGTGCCTGACTGGATCGAATTAAGCGATGTGTATGTCGAAACCCCCACCGGCGATACGCTGCTGATCGGTCAAAAACTCCGCGTTGACCTCGACATGATGGCACTGTTACAACAAAAAGTAGTGCTGAATCAGGTTGAGTTAGAAAAAGTTCGGGTCAATCTTACGCGCCTTGCCGATGCCCGGAAAAAACCCGGCATGATTCCGACATTCAATTTCCAGTATATCCTCGATGCGTTTGTGCCGCCCGACACCGCGCCGGATACGGCCACATCAAAACCGCTCGATATTAACCTGAGCGGAATGTTGCTGCGTGATGTCCGTATCCGTTACGCCGACGATGTGGCCGGGGTCAACGCCGATGTGTTTTTAGACAGTCTGCGCGGACGATTCGACAAGACGGACGTGGCAAAATCGCGGTATTACATTAAGGAACTCACCGCTGACGGCCTGGCTGTGAAAGCCCGCCTGTATGCTGGTATGCCGACCGCGCCGACCCCGACTGCCAGGCCCGGCGACACACTCGATTTGGGGCTGGGTGCCTGGAAAATCAACCGGGCGAGCTGGAATATTCGCGCTGAAACCGCCGATTTTCAGACCACTGGCACCATTGGCAAACTGCGAATAGAGTCGGAGTATTTTCATGTAGCCGGAGAGCGAATCGGGATAAAATCACTGGAACTGGCCGGTTCAAAAATTACCGCGACGTTGCTGACCGCCGGTAGAAAAGCCGTTGCAACCACCACCAAACCAACGGCAATGCCCATTACGCCAACGGCGGCAACGGCAGACGCGGGCTGGCGGGCGGTTATCGGGCAGTTGACACTGGTAAACAATACCCTGCTATTCGATAACCAAAAGGAACGCCCGCAACCCACCGGACTTGACTACAACCACCTTGCCCTGAGTGGTTTAATGCTGAATGGGCAAAAAATAAACTACGCGCCAACGCGATCTTCGGGGCGGTTTCGGGGCGGGGCATTCCGGGATAAAAGCGGCTTCCGGCTCCAGAAACTCGATGCCGATGCTATTTACAGCCACACACTGCTGTCGCTCACCAACCTGCTCGTGCAAACGCCCAGTACGCTTTTGCGCGACCGGCTCACGGTGCGGTATGATTCGCTGGGGCAACTCAGCCGACCCGCACAGGCGGGCAGGGTTCGGGTAGTGCTTCGGCTGAAAAACAGTGTGTTGGCCGGTGCTGACATATTGTATCTCGCGCCGTTTTTGGCAACGGTGCCGCCATTTGCCGGAAACCGCAATATCGTGTTTCGGGCCAACGCGCTGGCAACGGGAACCGCAGCCGCGCTCAACATTCCGGTTATGACCGTCTCAACCCTGACCGGAACGCGGCTGAACGCCAGGGGTCGGCTCACGAACCTGCTCGATATGAACCGATTGGGCCTTGATCTTACTATTCTCGAAGCCACCACCACCCGTGCCGACATCGCTAAACTCGCTCCCAAAGGCAGCATCCCCGAAGCCGTGGCGTTACCAACGAATCTGCGGCTGGCCGGAACGCTGAAAGGTCTGCTCAACGCCCTGAATGTCAACGCTAAATTAAGGTCTGACTGGGGTAATGCCGCAGTAAATGCATTGCTGACGGGCTTTGTGCCGCCGGGTTCATCGGCAAAAAAACAACCCGCGCCGACCTACAAAGGCACCGCCGACCTGACCGATTTTGACGCGGGAAAATGGCTAAAACAGCCCGATAATCTGGGTAAAATTACTGGCCGCGCCGAGTTCGACGGGGCCGGGACAGACCCCAAAACGATGAACACGCGGTTCCGGGTACTCGTGGCCGAGGCCGTTCTCCGAAAATACCCCTACCACCGCTTCAACGCGCAGGGCGAATTGGTGCGCGGCACACTGACCGTCAACGGCTCAATGGATGACCCCAACGCGGCAGTCACGTTCAGTAATGTCGTCGGGTTGCAGGGCGATCTCCCGTCGGTGTCGGGCATGGTGAATATCCAGCAACTCGACCTCAAAAAACTTGGTCTTTACGCCGACCCGCTGGCATTGCGGGGCAAAATCAACCTGAACCTGAGCAGCACCGACCCCGATAATCCGCAGGGAACGGTCTCGGCCCGGAACGCGGTGGTGTACTATCAGGGCCAAACCTACCCCATTGATTCAGTGTATCTGCTTACCAAAACCGAGGGCATCGAGCGATTGATTACGGCCCGGTTGCCGTTTGCGAACGTTCATGTTCAGGGAAATTATGCCTACACCCGGCTGTATGATTTGCTGGTGGGCGAAGTGAGCCAGTATTTTCGGGTGCCGCAGCTAACCTACAAACCCGTTCCCGCGCCCCATCACGCCACCATCACCGGCACCGTCTGGAATAATCCATTACTGACCGCATTTGTGCCGCAACTGACCCGCTTAGACAGCGTTCGGGTTGCCGTTCGGGTTGATAGTCAACGGGATACCACGTTTCTGGCCCGGCTCCAAACCGGCCTGATTACCTACGACACATCGTCGGTGCAGAACGCTACCCTGACCCTAACGGGCCGCAATAACCAACTGCTCATTGCCGGAAACGTGGCTGATTTGCAAACGAGTGGCATCGCTACCGGCCCCGTGCAACTGACGGGCGTGGCCGAAGCCAGTCAACTCCGGTTTGCAGTGGTAAACCCCGATTCGGTCAACAATCCCCGCAACGCGCTCAGCGGGCAGTTGTCGCTCGTTGGCACGGCCTACCGACTGCGACTGAACCAGAACGGACTCCTGACCAATTACCGGCCCTGGGTGGCTGACTCGACGGGTTTTTTGCAGTATGGGCAGGATGCCGCCGGGAAGCCACTCATCTTAGCCGACCGTTTTCTGATCCGGTCGGGCAAGCAGACCATTTCTGTCAACAGCGTTGATAATCAGACCAATGCGCCGTTGGCAATCCGGGCCGAGAACGTCAGCCTCGCTGACGCGGCCACCATTGCCGGGCAAGACAGTTCACTTGTCGGTGGGTTGCTGAACGGCAACGTGATTCTGCGCGATTACCTGACCAAACCGACGTTTACCGGCGATGTGCGGGTTGACAGTCTCCGGGTGATGAAAAACCCGCTTGGTACGCTCACGGGTCAGTTTTCGGATGCTCAAAACGGACGGATTCAGGTGAACGGTGATCTCGTCGGGAATGGCAATCAGGCGGCTGTGGATGGTTTTTACAGTCCGTCGTCCACTAATAACTCGCTCGATTTTAAGGTAAACCTGAAACGGCTGACGGCCAAAACCATCGAATCGTTCAGTTTTGGCGAACTCAAACAAACCCGGGGCGCACTCACCGGGCAGTTTACGCTGACGGGTTCGGCCACCAAACCCCGGCTCAACGGCGGCATTGATTTCGATTCGGTCGCGCTCAATATTTCGCGGATAAATACGGTCTATCGCATTAACAAACAGCGCATTGTGTTTGATAACGAGGTGATTCGGTTCAATGATTTTGCCGTGACTGATACGCTCGGGCAAGAACTCACTGCCGACGGTATTGTGGTCTTGAGCAACCTACCCGATGTGTCGTATAACCTGCGGCTAAATGCCGATAACGTGCTGGTGTTAAACGCGGCCCGCAAAGACAATGACTATGCTTACGGGCAGGCCGCCATCACCTCGCGGCTGCA
This sequence comes from Cytophagales bacterium, assembly GCA_038247465.1. Classification (GTDB taxonomy): domain Bacteria; phylum Bacteroidota; class Bacteroidia; order Cytophagales; family Spirosomataceae; genus JBBRNH01. The sequence continues at coordinate 10,157 of JBBRUV010000026.1, read as the reverse complement.
AGTCCGGGGAACGGGCAGCGTGGCGTCCGTAACGGGATCGCTGAAATTAGCCGACAAAAGCCGCATTACGGTGGTGCTGCCCGACCAAAGTTCGGCCACCAACGAGGCCCGGCAGGTGGTGACGTTTATTGACCACCGCGACTCGCTGGCGTTGCAAAAATACCTCGTTCGCCGACCCCGGCTCGATACACTGGGCCGACGCACCCGCTTCGAGCGCCTGAGCGATGCCAATATTTCGGTGAACCTCGAAACCACCGATCAATCAGAAATCAACGTCATCATTGACGAACTCAACGGCGATAACCTGCGCGTGCGGGGCAACGCGCAACTGACGGCGGGCATCAACGCGGCCAACGAAATCTCGCTGGCCGGTCGCTACGAAATTACCGAGGGCGAGTATAACCTGACGTATCAGGTGATTAAACGGCAGTTCAAAATCAAAAAAGGCGGCTCGCTAACCTGGACCGGCGACCCCTACAAGGCCGATATTGACCTGACGGCTATTTATGAGGCCAACGCCGTGCCGGCAGACTTAGTGGGTAATGAGTTAAGCGGCTCAACCTCAGCGCTGTATAAACAACGGATTCCGTTTAACGTGGCTCTGCGGATGCGCGGCAACCTGGCGGCCCCGCAACTGTCGTTTGATATTACGGTGCCGGAAACCGGGTTTGTGTCGTCGAGCGATGTGATTACGGCAGTCAATAACAAGCTGATTTTCATGCGGAACAACCCGTCTGAACTCAACAAACAGGTCTTCGCGCTGTTAGTGCTGGGCAATTTCATTTCCGAATCATCATCGGGGTCGTTTTCGGGCCTGAACATAGACGCGGGGCAGTTGGCCTTCAACAGCGTGAGCAAACTCCTGACCCAGCAACTGAATCAGTTTGCCTCGAACGTGATTAAGGGCGTGGCCGTTGATGTCAACTTAGCCAATACCAACCAAAATTCGGCGCAGTCGTCGGGGTCTCGGACGGACCTGAACGTGGGCCTGTCGAAGAGTTTTCTGTCGGGGCGGCTAACAGTGGCCGTTGGCCGAAACTTTGTGTTGCAAAACAGTTCGGGAATAGCCCGCAATCCGTCGGAGGTCTTTGATAACGTATCGCTGAACTACGCCCTCAGCCGCGACGGTCGGTATATGGCCCGCGCCTACCGCAAAAACGAGTTTCAGGCCGTGCTGGATGGCTACGTGGTAGAAACCGGCTTAGGCTTTGTGATTACGGTGGACTATGACACGCTGCGCGAGTTGCTTAAAAAGGATGCACAATGAACAGATCTTCGACCACCCTCATCCTCTGTCTATTAGCCACTCTCTGTGGTTGCAGCGTGGGCCGGTATCTGCCGCCCGGCGAACGACTGTATGCCGGTACTGACATTCGTATCGAAGCCGATTCGAGCGTGAGCAAGGCCGAATCGCAGGCTATCCAGGCGGAACTGTCGGCTACGGCGCGGCCCAAGCCCAACAAACGGATTTTCGGTTTTCCGTACAGCGTCTGGTTTTATTACGTGATCGGGCAGGGCAAACGCGAAACGGGTCTGCGCGGCACCCTCCGCAAGCGATTCGGGCAGCCGCCGGTGCTGGCAAGTGCCAAAGCCATCTCCTCAAATGGAAACGTCTGGGCCTCTTACCTCGAAAACGAAGGGTATTTCCGGTCGTCGGTATCGGGCAAATTAGTTGAATCCGGTTATTCGGCGCGGGGGCAATACACGGTGCAGGTGCGGCCCCGGTACGTGATTGATTCGGTGGCGTTTCTGCTCAACACTGCCGATTCGCTGGCCCAGCCCGTGCTGGCGGAATTGGCAAAAGTGGCTCCGCAAACCGTGCTGAAAAAAGGGAATCCGTATCGGTTTCAGGCTATTCAGATTGAGCAGCAGCGGATTACGGCGGCCCTCAAACAGCGTGGTTTTTATTATTTTTTGCCAACCTACATCAAAATTCTGGCCGACAGTGCCATCGGCAAACACCGGCTAAACATGTACGTGGCCCTCTCGCCCGATATGCCCGACGCGGCCCAGCATCCGTTTACCATCGGTCAGATTACGGTTTTCCCCAATTATAGCCTGTCGGATGGCGGGCAGTTGGCCTACCGGAATCGTGACCGCGACACAACCCGAATCCGTAACCGGACCGGCGACACAACCCGAATCCGTAACCGGACCGGGCGCATTGGCCGCCCGGCTGATGCCCGGCGCATCGCCCGGATAAGCCAGTTGCGGCTGCCGTTTGTGGTGCAGGATACCACCGGACGGTATAAAACGCGGCTTTTTGAGGAGATCATGGGCCTCAGCACGGGGCAGGTCTATGACAGCCGGAAGCAGGATTTAACGCTCTCGCGGTTTATCAACGTTGGCACCTTTAAGTTTGTCCGCAACCAGTTTAGCCCCGTTGTCCGCAACGACTCCAACCAACTCGATGTACGGTATTTTCTGACTCCGTACCCCCGGCAGTCGCTGCGGACCGAGATTGCGGGCCTGAGCAAATCCAATAACGCAACGGGGGTGCAACTGACCCTGAGCTGGGCAAACCGAAACCTGCTGCATCGGGCCGAGCTGCTCACCATCAACGGCAGTGCCGGGCGCGAAGTGCAGATTGGCGCGGCCTCGCAGGGAGTCAACACGTTTCGGTACGGCCTGGAAGCCACGATGGCTTTCCCCCGGCTGCTCTCGCCCATTCCCATCCGGTACGATCAGAATCAGGCGTTGCCCAAAACCTTGATTTCGGTGGGCTACGAAGCCCTCATCCGCGAAGATTTGTACCGGCTCAGTTCATTCCGGGCTTCGTTCGGCTACGCCCTTCGTACCAGTCAGCGCCTTGAGCAGACCTTCACGCCATTCAACGTTACGTTTGTGCGGCCTTCGCAGTTTACGCGCTCGTTTTTCATCCAGCTCGATACGTTGTCGTCGGAGGCCTCCCAGCAATACCGAAACATTTTGCTATCGGAGCAACTCATTTTTTCGTCGTTGTATTCGCTCAACCTGAATCCGTCTCCGCAAACAACGTCGCCCTATACATTCCGGCTGGGTATCAATGCCGAAATCGCGGGGAATGTGGTGAATGCCTTTTTAAAAGAATCGCCCCTATCGCTCCAGAAAGAACTGTATGGGGTGCGCGTGGCCCAGTATGCCCGCGTTGATGCCGACACCCGCCATTACCTCAAACTAACGCCACGCCTGATTTGGGCCAGCCGGGTGTTTGCCGGTTTTGGCCTGCCCTACGGCAATTCAACGGTTATGCCGCTCGTGAAACAATATTTTGTGGGGGGCAGCAGCAGCCTGCGCGGTTTCCGGCCCCGATCTGTCGGGCCGGGCGTAAATCAGCGTCCGCCGAGTACCGGCGCACCGCTGTTGCAGGATGGAGGGGGCGACATAAAACTCGAAACCAACACCGAACTGCGGCTTAAATTCACGCAGTTTTTGCAGGGTGCGGTATTTCTCGACGCGGGTAATGTCTGGATTTATAAAGACGAAACGGTGGCTGGCGAGGGCAATATTTTTACCAAAAATTTCCCCAATGAACTGGCTGTCAGCGCGGGCGCGGGTCTTCGTATTGACCTCAGTTTCTTTGTCTTGCGGGCCGATCTGGCCTTTCCGCTCCGCCGACCCTACCCCACCAATGATGAATTTTGGGTGACGCGCCAGATTGCGCTCGGCAGCCGCGAGTGGCGACGCAACAACCTGATTCTGAATATTGCAATAGGCTATCCGTTTTGATACCATGAAAACCCTGGTCCTTTTCCTCCTCCTCCCCTTCACCCTCCCCGCCCAGCCCCTGCGCGTGGCGGTGGCGGCCAATGCCCAGTTTGTGATGGATGACCTGAAAACGGCTTTCCAACAGAAAACCGGCATCGCGCTCGAAACCGTCATTAGTTCGTCGGGCAAACTGACCACGCAAATCCAGCAGGGCGCACCGTTCGACGTGTTTTTGTCTGCCGATATGACTTACCCCAAAACGCTGCACGAACAGGGCCTGACCACCGCTCCACCCGTTGTTTATGGCTACGGAACGCTGGTTTTATGGACGATTGGCGGGTTGCCGCTCACGGCTGATTTGCGAAAAACGCTGCTGAATCCGGCCATCCGGCACGTGGCAATCCCCAATCCAGACACCGCGCCCTACGGCGAAGCAGCCCTGAGCGTGCTCCAAAAAAAAGGCTTGCGGGAGCTAATCAAGGCCAAACTCGTCTATGGCGAAAGCATCGCCCAGGTCAATCAGTACGTGCTGTCGCAGTCGGTAGAAATGGGATTCACGGCCAAATCGGTCGTGCTAAACCCCGGCCTGACCACGCGGGGCCGCTGGATCGAACTCCCGGCCAGCGGCTACACGCCTATTGCTCAGGGTGTTGTGATTATCAAGCGCACCGCACTACCCGCACAGGCGCGGCAGTTTGTCGAGTTTTTGAGTAGCCCGGCAGCGCGGCAAATTCTGGCCCGGTTCGGCTACCGGATGCCAAGCCGCAGCCCCACCACGACATTGCGGGCCGGGGCCGCGTTGAAATGGCGATTTCCGACCGCGTTTAAATCATGACCAAGCGAATACGTCTGATTCAGTAAATTATCGCCCCCGGCATATAAGTCGGCGGAGATATGCTTGCCTAAGCCGCGCCGGTAGCCTACCGTTGCGGCCAGAATCCGGGCGGGGTCGGCAAAGACGGTGTTGGCATCGTTCAGCACAAACGGGTTCAGAAACGAGAACGTCAGGTGCGCGTATAGCCCGGCGCGGGTGTCGAGGTCAGCCCCGAACACCGCCGTTGTGGGAGCCACGCCCGGCACCCGGTTTCCCGACAAATCAACGGCCAACTGCCGGTAATCAGCGTAGCGGTAATTGGTCAGCGTCAGGCTGTTCCAGATTCGGAGGGAAGCCGAAGCCGGGAACGCGGACGACGGAACAACCGGCAAAACCTGCCACGAAAGCTGCGCTTCGAGGCCGCGCTGATCGGTTTGGCCCGCGTTGGTGAACAAGACCGCGCCGTTGTTTGCCGTTCGCTGCACAATGGTCTGCCGCAACTGAAACCGATAGGCCACCACGTCGAACGTAAGCCGGTTATTGCCCAAACTCCCCCGAACGCCCGCTTCAATGTTGGTGCCGCGCTCCGGTTCCAGATTGGGATTAAACAGGCCGTTCGTCGAAAGCACCTCCTGACTCGTAGGGCTCGAATAACCCGTGCTGATACTGGCAAAGCCCGACACGTTGTCGCTAACCCGTTTCAGGAGCGATACCCTCGGCAACCACACCGGCCCGAAACCCCGCGTCTGGATGTTATTGGGGAGAATGTTAGCCGGTTTTGGCGCAAACCGGGCAAAACTATATCCGGCATCGTTGCGGCTCAGGCCCGCCGTCAGAAAGAGTCGCAGGGGTAATTCAACGTCAACCTGGGCAAACACCACCGACTGCCGCGAGCGCAGTTCGTCGTCGGTTTGGAGCGTGTCGGGTTGGCCGCGCCGGTTGCCATAATTGCGCGAGACGAGGTAATTCTGCTGGTACTCGCCCCCAAACACCGCCATAACGGGCAGACTTCCGGTGGCAAGCTGCCAATGCGTTACGGTGCGCCCACCGAGACTTTGATCGGCGCGTTTTTCATAATTGGTGATAAACGGGTTGGCAAAATCGGTGCCGGAGACGTACAAACTCGTCACATTCCGAACGCGCTCGCTGAATTTGTACTCGTGCGACAAACCCAAATAGCTGATTTTCTGATAGATACCAGCGTTTTGTTCGGCGGCTCCGGCAGTGAATCGGGTGGCGGGTCGGCTGGCGCGGGGGTCGGCCCGAAATTGGGCCTCGGTCAGACCACCGGGCGTTTGGTAGTGGAGGTCCGCGTATAATCCCAGCACGGAGATTGTTCGGGCCGGACTAACGGCCATCGAGCCGGTCAGTGTCAGGTTATCGCGCACCAGCCCCGAATGGTTGCGGTAGCCCTGGCTTTGGAGGTGATTATAGCTGGCCGTGAAGGCCACATTTTTGGTATTGCTTTGCCAGACTACCCCGTTACCAAACAGCCCGTAACTGCCGCCCAACGCCGAAATTTCGACGGTTTGGGGCTGATTTGATTCCCCGGATTTTATGCCTGTTGACCGGAACGGAGCCGTTCCCCCCAAAATAATTGTGCCACCCGTGCCGGCACCGTATAAACTACCCGACGGCCCTTTAATGATTTCTATCCGACCTAATGTTCTGACATCGAGCGCGTTGAATGGCGTATTACCGCCCGCGTCGGTCAGGGGCAGGTCGTTCCAATAGACTTTTACGTTTCTGACCCCAAACGGCGACCGAATCAAACTGCCCCGGATCGAGAGCCGGTAACTGCCGGGCGAGCGTTCGTCGGCCCGAACTCCGGCCAGGGTGTTGAGGGCAGCAACGGGCGTGGGCGTACTGAATCGCTGGTTGAGGTCGCGCCGGGTAAGCAACCCGACCGACGCGCCGGTTTCGAGCAGGGTTCGGTTCTGGGCGTACCCGGTCACCGTCACTTCGCGGAGTTGCAAGGTATCGTCGGTTATTGAGAAAGCCGGTTGCAGCACCTGAGGGGCGGGCTGGGCCAGCAGTGGGGTTGCCAGCAACAATAGTACAGGCCAGAAAAATATGTATCGCATAGTGCGCAAAAATACGCCCTCGTTCGGCCAAAGTCCACTCCCTCACAATACCGGATTTTATGGAGTGATGCACCGAAAAAACCCGTTCTTTGCCCCAAAACCGCTATTCAATGCGTTACGGCCATCTTTTTGGATTACTTTTTCTACTAATTACCAATCCTATCAACGCCCAAACATTACTTGGTCTGACCACCAGCAAGTATGGCGGCACGCACCGGGGCTATCTAAACCCGGCCCTCACCGCCGATCAGCCCGAAGCCCTGTTTGTTAATCTGGCGGTGGCCAACCTGCACGTCAACAACAACGCCGTTCGGTATCAGGCTCCGTATTCACTGATCCGGTTACTGACCAACTCGGTGCCGAAGGCGTACCAAAACAGCGATGGCTCGGCTGACTTTCAGGATAGCTATACGGCTGATATTCAAGACGGAAAAATCAAAAACGTTACCGTTCAGGGCGAAGTACGCGGCCCGGCCCTCGGCATCCGGCTGGGGCGGCAGGCAACGCTGTCGGTCAGCACCCGGCTGCGGGCCTTTGGGCAGATCACCGGCGCATCAGAGCAGTTGCTGTCGGCAGTGCGGGCCAGTTTAGCCAACTCCACCCTGTTCAGTATTCCCAGCCGCGACAATCAGTTCAGCGTTAAGACCAACACCTTTGCCGAAGCCGCCCTGACGTATGCCCAAACCGTTACCGAAACGGGTGGGTTGAACATCTCGCTGGGCGCAACCGTCAAACTCCTCAAAGGCTACACGGCGGGCCACCTGCTCAACAACGGCCTCGACTATCAACTGCAAAGCGACCCCAACCGGGGCGGGGTGCCGTTTCTGCTCGTGACTCAATTCGAGGCTGATCTTGCCTTTACCAATTACCGGCAAAGCCGGTCGTTGTCGGCCAAAACCCTGCTCGCTTCCGATGCGCCGGGGCGTGGTTTCGGGGTTGATGTGGGCGTAACGGTACTGAAACAAGATGACGAAGATGGCCCGGCATTGCTGTTTGGCCTGTCGCTGACCGACCTCGGCGGCCTGACCTACACCGGCGAGAGCTACCCCGTGAGTCAGCGTAACGTGCGGTTTGACAACCGCGATTTCGATGCCGTGAACGGCGCAGAGGACGTAGCCGGGGTCTTACGGCAGAAGTTCAGTTTGTCGCCCGCCAACAGCCGGGGGAGTTTCCGGGCCGGGTTGCCCACCGCGCTCAATCTTTCGGTTGATTATCAGGCCACGCCGATGCTGGGCGTAAGTCTGATCTGGCGGCAGGATATGCACGGCGTTCGCGATGCCGCCGTGCATCAAACGTCGCTCGTGGCCCTCACACCCCGGCTCGAATCGCGGTTGCTGGGCCTGGCGGTGCCGCTTATGTATATCAACCGAAGCCTGACGGCGGGTCTGGCGGTGCGGATTGGCCCGGTGCGGCTGGGGTCAGATAACCTGCTGGGGCTGCTTGGCACGGGCCGCAACGGTATCCGGCCTCGCGGTATGGACGTATATGCGGGCGTGTGTTTTGGCATCGGCGAAGCGCGAACGCAGTAAGAGAGGGTGGTCTCAACTCCAGAATAGGTGTTGAAATCGAGCCATTCTGCAAGAAACCAGGATACGTTTAAACTAAACCGGGGTAATTTTGCGTATTGATTGAACAGCCAAAAATCTCAATCACTATGCTCTTACCTGCCGAACGTCAACGGTATCAGAAACACCTCAACCTGCCCGAATTAGGCGTTGAGGGTCAGCTTAAACTCAAAAATGCCCACGTTCTCGTGGTTGGGGCCGGGGGCCTCGGCTGCCCGGTTCTGCTCTACCTGACAGCCGCCGGTGTAGGAACAATCGGCGTAGTTGACCCCGACGTGGTGGACCTGAGCAACCTCCAGCGGCAGGTATTGTACACAACCAACGAAGTCGGCAAATCGAAAGCAAAAACCGCCGTTTCGCGCCTGCAAAAACTTAATCCTGATCTGACCTTTGATGCCTACGCCGTTGCGTTAGACATGAGCAATGCCCGTTCCATCATCAGCGAGTATGATATTGTGGTTGATTGTACCGATAATTTCACGGTGCGGTATCTCATCAACGACGTGTGCGTGCTGCTCGGCAAACCGTTTGTGTATGGAGCCATTCACCGTTTTGAGGGGCAGGTGGCGGTGTTTAACTACCAAAACGGCCCTACTTACCGCTGTTTGTTCCCGGAGTTTCCGAACGAGATCGAGATTCCAAACTGCAATGATACGGGCGTGCTGGGCGTGTTGCCGGGCGTGATTGGCACCTACCAAGCCAACGAAGTCCTGAAACTCATTGCCGGCATCGGGCAGCCGTTGTCGGGGGCGTTGTTGCTGGTGGATTTACTGGCGATGACTTCGCAGAAAATAAAAGTAGCCCGCCGACCCGATGCCGAGGCCGTTGCCAAGTGGGGATTAGCCACCCGGCAACCGGTTTCTGCTCCCGTTGGGCCGCAGACGGTTACGGTTTTTGATTTGGCAGAATGGCTCACTGAAGGCCGCGATGTGTTTCTGCTCGATGTGCGCGAGCGGCCCGAATTCGATGTCTGCCACCTCGACGGAGCCACGCTGATTCCGGTTGGGATGATTTCTAACAACATCAAACGCATCCCCACCGACCGCCCCGTTGTGGTGTATTGCCATCACGGAATACGGTCGGCCAATGTCATTAATTACCTGCACAGCCAGACTGACCTGACCAATCTGTATAACCTCGAAGGCGGTATTCACGCCTGGGCGCAGCAGGTGGAGCCAGAAATGGCGGTCTATTGACATTTTTTTCCCTGGCTCAAGCCAGGGAAAAAAAATTTATAAAACCCCTTTCGTGCTTGGCAGCGAATCCAGCGCCTTTATATCGCGCCAGACGGCCATCTTAATCGCTTTGGCAAACGCCTTAAAAACGGCTTCGATTTTGTGATGCTCATTATCACCTTCCACCTTGACGTTGAGGTTGCAAAGGGCCGCATCAGAGAATGATTTGAAGAAATGAAAGAACATTTCCGTTGGCATATCACCGATTTTTTCCCGCTTAAAATCAGCCGCCCACACCAGCCAGGGCCGCCCCGAAAAATCAATGGCGACCTGCGCCAGGGCTTCGTCCATCGGCAGTAGAAAACCGTAGCGGTTAATGCCGCGTTTGTCGCCGATTGCCCGGCGGAAGGCTTCGCCCAGCGCGAGGGCCGTATCTTCAATGGTGTGGTGTTCGTCAATGTGCAAATCGCCCTGCACGTGAATTGACAAGTCGGCCCCCGAATGTTTGGCAAGTTGGTCGAGCATATGGTCAAAAAAACCGATGCCGGTGTGCATATCGGCCCGCCCGGTTCCGTCGAGGTTTATCTCAATTTGGATTTTGGTTTCGTTGGTATTGCGCTGCACGGTGGCCGTGCGGGGTGGAAGCCGCAGAAATTCATAAATCCGGTGCCAGTCGGGAGTCGTGAGGGCGATGGCGGTTTGCATGTCGGCGGTCACGGTCGGCCCAATGTCGGCGGCCTGCGTGTCGGGGTCGAGGTTGGGCCAATCCAGGCCGGGAGGGACAAACAGAATAGCCTTCGCGCCGAGGTTCACGGCCAACTGCACATCCGTT
>JBBRUV010000025.1:0-22591 GCA_038247465.1 Cytophagales bacterium | reverse complement strand
GCCTTGCTGCCCGCCGATGCCCAGCTTCGCATTAAATGGCCGAACGATATTTTTTTGGATGACCATAAACTCGGCGGTATCCTGATCGAAAACACCGTGCAGGGCTCGCGCATTGTGTTCTCGGTGGTTGGTATGGGCCTAAACGTGAACCAAACCGAATTTCAGTATCCAACGGCCACGTCGCTGCAAAATCGTTCGCCCCTGCCCGATGGCTACAACCTGCCCGGTTTGCTGGCCGCGCTGGCTGAACGGATTGAAGCCCGTTATCTGCAACTACGGGCTAACCGCCGAACCGGATTGCAGACCGATTATCTGGCCCGGCTGTTTCGTTACCACGAAGAACACTGGTTTTTGACTGATAATCAACGGTTTAGGGGTGTCATCACCGACGTTGATGAAGCCGGACGGTTGCAGGTTTTGGCCAACGGCATGGTGCAGAGTTTTGGGTTCAAGGAGATTGCATTCGAGTTGTGACGCTGACAATCATCAACTGTTAAATATAGATTTATTAACTTTGCACTTTAGCAACACTAATTACTAAAAAAGTTATAAAGCAGCTATTTTCTTACACTTTGCAAAGAAAATTTATGTATTTCCAAATGCGTTCAACATGTTAACTACTGGCAATATGTGGGGTCTGGCAATAGGGTTAATCGTGTTATCGTTACGTGCCAATGCCAGTAGCCCGCCCAAACTAACTAACCGAGATTCACCGGCTTATCAATTAGGCAAGATGCTGTTTTTCGACCCGGTTTTGTCTGGCAATCAGAAACGGAGTTGTGCTTCCTGCCACCGCCCCCAAAAAGCCTTCACTGACCACCGCATCACCGCCAGAGGCTTTCAGTTCACCAATAATCTTTCGATAAACACGCCCACTATTTTGAACGTGGCCGGGCAAACCCGGTACTTTCATGATGGCAGAGCGGCTTCGCTCAACGCCGTTATTGATGCCGTTATCACCAACCCCAATGAACTGAACACGACCTACCCGGCCATTGTAGCTCACCTGCAACACAGCCTAAGCTACCGGCGGTTGTTTCGGCGGGCTTTCGGGCAACGCCCGGATGAGACAACGATTAAGCAGAGTTTAGTCGCTTATTTACGCCAACAGAATACCCTCAACAGCCAGTATGACCACCACAAGGCCACCAATCAACCACTGAACCCCTTAGCGATGGCGGGTTTAGCCTTGTTTGAAGGCGCGGCCAACTGCACCGCCTGCCATTGCCCGCCCCTGTTTCAGGATCAGGAACGCCATCTGGTTTGGCGCACTGGTGTAGCAACGAACGGGGCAGGCGCATTTGAATTAACAAAAACGCCAGGCTTGCGAAACGTGGCCCTGACCCTGCCCTACGGTGCTGATGGCTCTGCCCCCACGCTTGACGATGTGCTGCTGACTGATTTTCACCGCCAGCAACTACCCAAACCCCTGACAAGCCACGAACGACTGGCTTTAGTTGCTTTTTTACACACACTGACCGATACCGCTTCTGCCGACAATAATATTCCTCAACGATTGCCCCGCATCAAAAATCAACTCAGCCGAACCGTATCCGGCCAGTATTGATCCTCATTTATTGACGTATGCTTACGAGTGACTTTACGAACCAAATCATAACTATTTAACTACTTTAACTTCTCTCTCGTCTCATGTTCAAAATTTTCACCGTGTGTCTTTTTGCTTTTTGCTTTTGTGGAACCGCCTTTGCCGATGGCACCAACCCCAGTTTAGTACGTGACATTCGTACACCGTCTGCGCTGGTTGCCGTTGATTATAGCCCCGACGGGCACCGCATCGTTACGGGCGGACAAGGTCGCCTGATCAGCATCTGGAATGTTGATTCAGGGCAGTTGATGATGACCCTCAAAGGGCATACCGACGACGTGGTTGCCCTCAAATACAGCCCCAACGGACGGTTTATCGCGTCGGGAAGCGTAGATAACTCCCTCATTCTGTGGGATGCGATCACGGGCGATGTGATTCGGCGGATAACGGATCACACCGATTACGTGCGCGATGTAGCGTTTAGCCCCGACAGTAAGCTCGTTGCCAGTGCCAGTTGGGACGGCCGGGCGATGGTTTGGGAAACATTCAGCGGTATCAAAGTAGCCACCCTCGATGGCCACCGCGACAATGTTACCTCCGTTACCTTCAATCCGCAAGGCACTGAATTACTCACCGCCAGTGGCGACCGCAGCATTCGGGGATGGGATACGAAGACGTGGAAACAAAAATTTGTGCTGCTCGGTCACACCGACGAAGTGTGGGATGCCCGCTACTCGCCCAACGGCCAGTTTGTGGTGAGTGGCGCGTGGGATAACACGGCCCGCGTCTGGGATTTGGCAACCAACAGCCAGGTCTATACCTTCGCGGCCCATACCTCCGACACCTGGGCCTCTACCTTTAGTCCCGATGGGCAGCTTATTGCTACCGCCGGCGGAGACAGGAAAGTGAAAATCTGGGACATGGCAACCGGGCAACTCGTGAAAGAAGTATCGGGCAGCAGCGGCCATACCGCCGAAGTCGAAAACGTTGTTTTTGCGCCCGACGGCAAAACCATTGCCAGCGTCAGCCGCGACGGTACGCTCAAAATCTGGAAAACCCCCACCAGCACCGACCGCATTGCCGCCTATGTGAACATTAACCTGAACAAGTGGATGACGAAAGGTGAGTTTGAAAAAACCGATGACTATCAGAAACGCATTGACAAAAAAGCCAAACAAACGGATAACTACGACCGGGAAGGCCGCGACAAAATCACGAACGAATTTGGCAAAACCGTAGATTGGGAGACATTCGCGCTGGGCGAGTACAACGCTGATAATGAAGCCTATACCCTGACTTCAAAACTCTTCAATGGCAGTTACCGTATAAAAGTTAGCCCGCGCGATGCCGAACGGGTGCGCGATAACTTTGCTAAAATGCGGTATGGTCTGCCGTCGTTCGAGATTGACCCCGATAATACGGTAGCCCTGCACCGGGTAGATGTGGTGGTGCCGATGGGAGATTACAACAAAACCTTTACCATCTCGCGCTAAACCACCCCCATCATGCAACTATTTTTATGGCTATTAGTAACAGTTGCCGGGTTTAACCAGGCCGATGTTCCCCCGCAAACACAGCCCCGGCGCGTGTTTCAATACCCGTCGGGTAACTCATCGCTGACTACGATGAGTACCGATGGTAAATTGGTGCTGGTCAGCGGGCAGAGCAGCCGGATCGGGGTTTACCAGACCCGAACGGGCCTGCTCCTGCGCGATTATCGCCACCACCAGTCGCTGGTTACAGATCTTGCTTTTATGCCCGGCAAGACCGATACCCTCCTCAGTGCCGATGCAGACGGTTCGGTTCGCGTCTGGAACGCACGTACGCTCACCACCTACTACCGTTGGCAGGCACCGGCCCCGGTGCGGTTTGTGCGGGGGCAACCCGGAGGTGGGTCTATCCTGGTGGCAACCCGCACCGCAATCTGGCTTTGGGATATGATTACCCAAAAAAAACAACGGCTCACTATTCCCAATAACGCCCCCATATCGTCGGTCGCTTTCGATCCAAAGGGAACCCAATTAGCGGTTGGCTACGAGAACGGAACGGTTAGCGTACATGATCTGACCACCGGCAGTACCCAAAGTAAAAAGCTACACGAAGGGGCTATTCGGGCCGTGTGGTTGGGGCGCGACAGTGTGTTGACGGCGGGGGGCGAGCCAGCCATTAAACTCTGGCAACCGGGCAACCCGCAGCCCGTTCAGGATTTCACGTTTACGCATCCGGTTGAGACGATGACGTTTGATCCGGTGCGAAAAACGGTAGCCGTTGGCTTCGACACGGGCGAAGTGGCCGTTCATCGCTTAGCCACGCAGGAAGCGTTGTTTACCGGCAAAAGCACTGGCAAACCCCGGTTTTTACAGTTCTGTGCCGACAAATCGTCGCTTTTGCTAACGGGTTACTTGGGTAGCCCGGCCAAAACCTGGCTAATGCCCTGATGGGTTTGAAGTACACGCCAATACGTTTCTTTGAAGAGATTGTGTTTGATTTGCGGACAAAACCAAAAAATCAATGCCCATCTTCTTTGTCAGCTTCGTTATGCTGGTGTTTTGGTTGGCGCAGATTGCCTCCAATAATGAATCGCCTTTTCTTTCTGTTTTTCTTTCTTCTGGCCGGGCCGGTTGCCGTGTGCCAATCCGTTGATTTATCGGTTGATGACCACCTCGAACCCGAAGTGAGCTACATCACCGACATGAACCACAACAACGAATATTATCCCGCCGTGCGCGAAACGCTGCTGAGTCAGATCAGCGACAGCCCCTTAGCCCGCGTGGTAGTACTGCCCACCATCGCCCCCGAATATGCGGTTTCAGTTGAGCAAAACCGCAAAACGCAACAGTGTCTAATGGTTTGGGTGGTGGCAAAACGGAGTATTCTCAACGATGACACCCGCGAAGGCATCCCGGCAACGGTAACGCGGGTGCCGATTCCACTCGACCTGGCCCAGAAACTCAGCGTTTTGTTTCGGGTCAGCACGGCGCAGGTCGGCTACCTCAAAAACAAAGTTTGGGGAACCGATGGCACCACCTACCATTACTCGTCGTTTGCTGTCGGCGATGGTATCCGGGCGGGGTATTGCTGGGCTCCCCGCTCCGGCAGCAAGATGCACGGGTTGGTGCAAGTTGCTGACCTGATGCTGAATTTCGTGAAGCAAAACGGCAGCGCGGCTGCTACCCAAACCCTTGCTGCCCGTTGCGATGGGCTGCTTAAACGCTTGAAATCGTGACCATTCTCTACTACCTGTTTGCCTTTTTGACCGGCCTTGCCAACAGCACACAATCGGGCGTAAACTCGCAACTGCGGCAGGGACTGCAAAACCCGTTGCTGGCTGCTATCGGCTCGTTTGCGGTTGGGTTCACGGCCCTGATCCTGATGCAGTTCGCCGTTGGCAATCCGGCTCCGTCGCTCGACACTGTGCGGCAGATTAGCTGGTGGAAATGGACGGGCGGCCTGCTGGGAGCGTTTTATGTGATGACGGTAATTATCACGGTGCCGAAAATCGGCCCGGCCAATATGCTGAGTCTAAGCGTGGCGGGGCAGCTTTTAGCCGCCGTATTGCTCGATCATTTCGGGTTGCTGGGTTTTCCGCTACACCCGGCCAATGCCTGGCGCATTCTTGGTATCGCCTTGATTATTGCCGGGGCGGTGCTGGTAGTCAGGAATTAAAGCGGTATAACGGTGGTGCTTTTGATTTCGGCCATCACAAAAAAACTGCTGATGTGCAAAATGCCCGTGATAACGGACAGCCGCTCCTGATAAAACCGATTGAAGGTTTCCATGTCGCGAATGACAACCTTGACTAAATAATCGAACGGGCCCGATACCAGATTACACTCCAGCACTTCGGGCAGGGCGGCAAGGGCGGTGTTTACGTCATGAAAGGTGTCGCGGGTTTGCTTATCGAGCGTGACCTGGCAAAACACAGTGAGTAAATTACCAAGTTTTTTCTTGTCTATCAACGTCACGTAGCGCGTGATGAAGCCTTCGCGTTCGAGCCGTTTAATGCGCTCATGAACGGGCGTTTTGGAAAGAGCCACCTGCACCCCGATTTCCTGCATGGTGAGTTGAGCGTTTTCCTGCAAGAGGGTCAGAATGTGGCGGTCAGCGCGGTCTAATACGTCCATAGCGACTGGTTTTTGGATAAAGCCGGCGGGAACCCCGATTCTACCGAATTATTTCCTGATAAATTTATTGTTTACGGTGATAATTCCTATAAATAGCAACAGTGTTAGACCAGAGTTCGGAGTAATTTATATTTGCAGGAAGTAGTTTATCAATCTTAACCGACAAAAGAACATGGTTATCGGCATTCCCAAAGAAATAAAAAACAATGAAAATCGCGTGGCCCTTACCCCAGCCGGGGTTACGGAGTTCCGCAAGCACGGCCACACGGTGTATGTGCAGGTGAACGCGGGCGAAGGCAGTGGCCTTGACGATGCCGAGTACATCAAAGCCGGTGCCGTTATGCTGCCGACTATCGAAGAAATCTACGGCATTGCCGAGATGATTATCAAGGTTAAAGAGCCGATTGCGTCAGAATATGACCTTATCAAAGAAGACCAACTGCTGTTTACGTATTTTCACTTTGCGTCGTCAGAAGAACTGACCCACGCTATGATCGAGCGCAAGGCGGTGTGTTTAGCCTACGAAACGGTTGAAAAAACTGACCGTAGCCTACCGTTGCTCGTGCCAATGTCAGAAGTGGCGGGCCGCATGGCGATTCAGGAAGGGGCCAAATACCTCGAAAAAACGTTCAAAGGCCGGGGTATTCTGCTCGGTGGGGTGCCGGGCGTGAAACCGGCGCGGGTGCTGGTTTTGGGCGGTGGCATTGTGGGAACGCAAGCCGCCAAAATGGCCGCTGGGCTGGGCGCACGGGTCACGATTATGGACGTGAGTTTACCCCGGCTGCGGTATCTGTCAGACATTATGCCGCCGAATGTGCAAACCATGATGTCGAACGAATACAACATCCGCGAAGAAATCCAGTCGTCTGACCTTATCATCGGGGCGGTATTGATTCCCGGCGCAAAGGCTCCGCACCTCATCACGCGGGAGATGCTCAAACTCATGCGGCCCGGCACGGTGCTGGTTGACGTGGCTGTTGATCAGGGCGGCTGCATTGAAACCTGCACCCCAACAACCCACGAAGACCCGACGTTTATCATTGACGATGTGGTGCATTACTGCGTGGCAAATATGCCCGGAGCCGTGCCCTACACCTCGACCGTTGCCCTCACCAACGCCACCTTGCCATATGCCCTGCAACTCGCCGACAAGGGCTGGCAACGCGCCTGCCGCGAGAACGCCGAACTGCGCGTGGGTCTGAACGTGGTGAACGGCTCGGTGGTATATTGGGGCGTGGCCGAAGCCTGGGGCTTAGAACTCGCCGATGTAAACGAGATGCTGCGCGAAGAAATGCTGGCGTAAGTAGTACGGGTGGGTACCCGCCCAGATGCAGAATGGGGCGGATACTTATTTGTTAAGCCTTGGAATCGAGCGGGTTTCCACCCGCATTACTTACACTCCCCTACCAACTCCTGCCATTCGTCAGTCAGACTGCCCGTGAAAACCACAACCCCGGCCCGGCGATACCAATACCGGGCATTGGCCGAATCACCTTCTTTGCGGTGCAGGTAGGCGTGGAGCCGGTCATACTCCGGCACACCTTCGCGGGCTTGGGCAATCTCGTGGGCCTCGTGCCAGTTGCCGTTAGCATCGTGCCAGAGTGCCAGCAACACCGGCGGTAGATCGGCTGGTGGGGTGGAGTGGGGGAGTGTAGCGGAGAATTCGTTGATTGTCATGGGTGCTTTATTTTGTCGGTTTGGTGTCTTTACGTGCCTTGCCCTCCTGCATTCCCCACAGCCCCAGCAACACACCCGGCAACATAAGCCAGAATTGCCAGACCGATGGCCTGATTGCGCTGGCACACCAGGCCATTGTTTGAATCGAAACAACGGTGATCGAGAAGCCGATGCAGGTAACGAGCGTCAGCAAACTACCCCGGTTTTCTAAAGGCGCGTTGTTGGCAATCAGCGTTGTAAACTGCGGAGAATCACCGGCGGCAACGGCTCCCCACACCAGCAAAAACGCGCCAAACAACCAACCCGGCCCCAGAAATAGCAACGGAGCCAGCAAGATGCACGTTGCCGAGGCCGCCAATTGCCCCCGGCCCACGCGCTCGCTGCCCACGCGCAAGGCCCGGTAGCCCCCAGCCACGCACCCCACAAACCCGGCAGCAATGGCAAAAAAGGCCCAGAGTGATACGTTGATGCCCGCTTCGGGATGTTGCTTGGCATAGAGTGAAATCAGCATCGGCAGAAACGCCCAAAGCGTGTAAATCTCGCAGAGATGCCCAAAGTAGCCCCACATGGCCGGGCGAAACGCCGAAGGCCGGAATAACTCCCGCACCACGCCGAGCCGCAAGCGGTTGGTTTGCAACAAAACGGGCTTACTTGGAACGGTCAGGAAAAGGAGAATACCGCCAAACACGGCTAACCCACTCACGGCCAGCAACACGGCCCGGAACGGCAACGCAGCCCCGACACCGCGAATCAGATGCGGAAAGGCCGTTCCCAGTACCAACGCCCCGACGAGAAAACCCATAGCCCGGCCTAACACCGGGCGAAACCAGTCTGCCGAGATTTTCATGCCCACCGGATAGACTCCGGCCAGAAAAAAGCCCGTCAGAAACCGGCTTACCAGCACCGTTTCGGCACGGAGCGGCACCGCCAGCCAGCCGACGTTTGCCAAAGCCGCCAAACTCACCGAGACCAGAAAAACGCGGGTTGTCGGAAAACGGTCGGGCAGGGCGAGGAGGGCGTACAGTAACGTTCCCGAAATAAAACCCACCTGCACCGCCGACGTGAGCCAGCCGTTGAGCGCGGGAATGTTGCCGTTGGTTTGCCGGAGGAGGGGTTCTAAATCGGGCAGGATGGCGTTGCCGGCAAACCACAGTGAGGTACCGGCAAACTGGGCAAAAACAATGACAAACAGGTGAAAATTAGAGAGCGTTTTGGGCGGCATTGGTTTGGCAAATCAACCCCAGACACGTTCAGGGCATCTCGGCAACCAACGGACCGGCTCCCCAAACCGTTCAGTCATTATGTTCACAACTCCCCGCGTTTATGTTTGGCAACGGCGTAGGCGCAGGCCCGCGCTGTGAGCGCCATAAACGTCAGCGACGGATTCACACACGAACCCGAAGCCATGCTACTTCCGTCGGTCACGAATACGTTTGGTACGGCGTGAATCTGATTGAAACTATTCAAGACCGACGTTTTAGGGTCGCGGCCCATGCGGGCGGTCCCCTGCTCATGCACCGTCGAACGGATTTGACTAATCGGGTCGGCTACAATGCGCTGGCAACCAGCCGATTCGAGCATGGATGCTCCTTCGCGGAGGGCATCGGCCATCATCGCCCGGTCGTTATCCTGCCATTCCCAGGTGATTTCGGGCGCGGCCATGCCCCATTTATCCACAACGGTTTTGCTCAGGCCAACGCGGTTTTGGGGGTCAGGCAGTTGCTCACCGAAGGCCGTTAATTGCAGATTCCAGTAGGGCGCAGGTTTCGTCAGCGATTCTTTAAAATCGGCCCCAAAACCCATGTCAGCATCGTTACCGTTGGCACGAGGTCGCCCGGCCCCGCCCTGATAATTGTAGCCACGCCGAAAATCGGGGTGCTGCCCGGTCACGTTGCGGAACCTCGGCACGTAAATGCCGTTGGCGCGTCGTCCGTAGGTATAGCTATCCAGAAAACCTTCATACTGCCCGTGAACGGTGATTTTGGAGTGCGTCACCAAATTGCGGCCCAACTCGCCCGAATCATTGCCGAGACCGTTCGGGAAACGGCTGGAGGTGGAGCGTAAGAGCAACATCGTGGACGAAATAGTGCTGGCGTTCACGAAGATAATCTTCGAAAAATACTCGTAGATCTGCTTTGTTTCAGCATCCAATACCCGCACACCGTTGGCTTTCTTTTTCGTTTCGTCGTAAATCACCTCGGTCACGATGCTGTGGGGCCGCAACGTGAGCCGCCCGGTTGCCATGGCTACGGGCAACGTGGCCGCGTTGGTGCTGAAATACCCGCCATACGGACAGCCCTGATCGCACTGATTCCGAAATTGGCACATTCCCCGGCCTGTCTTGGGCTGGGTCAGGTTGGCAACCCGCCCGATAATCACCCGTCGGTCGTCGTATTTTTTCAAGACCGAAGCCGAGAGGTGTTTTTCGGCGCAGTTCATCGGCATCGGCGGCAGAAACTCGCTGTCGGGCAGGGTTTTTAGGTTTTCTCGGCTTCCCGAAATTCCCACGAATCGCTCCACGTAGCTGTACCAGCGTTCGAGATCGGCGTAGCGGATGGGCCAGTCCGTACCGTGACCGTCGCGGAGGTTGGCCGTGAAGTCCAGATCGCTCCATCGGTAGCATTGCCGTCCCCACGTCAGCGACCGCCCACCTACCTGATGCCCCCGCGCCCAGACAAACTCCGAGGGCTTGGTTTGCACGTATGGATTGTCTAACTCATTGACGTAGAAGTGCTTGTTGGTTTCATCAACGCCGTAATTCTTCGACTGGATTTTGTAGGCTTCGGCATCGGCGAGTTGTTTCCGGCCCCGGTGCGGGGCTTCCCAGGGGGCCTGCATGGCGGTGGTGTAGTCGGTAACGTGTTCAACGTTGCGGCCCCGTTCGAGCAGCAGCACCCGCAGGCCGCGCTCGGTGAGTTCTTTGGCGGCCCAGCCCCCGCTAATGCCGGAGCCGACCACAATAGCATCGTAAGTTCTGTCTTTCATGTCTATTTGATAACGACTTGGTACCGAAACGTGACCGACTGCCCGGCTTTTAGGGTATAGTTTAGGGCCGGTTCTTTTTTGTCGGTAAACACCGACGGGGCCAGCGGATTAGCCGCAAACAAACCGTAACCCCTTGCGTGCCAATACGTTGGATAGCCTACGTTTTTGGGATCGTCAAGTATCGTGACCGTAACGGGTTGATTGTTGATGCGTCCGGTCAGGCTCATTTCGGCAGCGCGTTTGCCCCAAACAGCCTCGCCTTCAACCCCTTCGCTGTTGCGGTACTTGCCCGTAACACCCTCGTTGTTCAGGACAGGAACGGCGGTAGTCTTGCCTGATGCGTCGGTAAACAGGTCGGGCTTCATCGCGGGGTGTTCGAGTTCGCGGGAAACGCGCAGGCCAATCATGCCTTCTTTATTATCTCTGAAAACCACGTCGGTAGTCAAGGCCGTGAGTGTAGTTTGGCGGTCAATGGTGCGGTCGGTTTTACTGCCCTTAAATGTAAACGTGGTGGTCTCGCGGAGCAGCGTTTGATCGGTTGGCGTATTCCAATCTGCCGTAACGGTCAGCGTGGCCGCACCTTTCCCCGATTTCATGGCAGCGATTCCTGTATGTACAATTGTCCCATACTGGCTGCGTTTTTCGGGAGCGATGTCGGTCGAATTATTCCAGAAATCGAGGCCGTTTACGTCACCGTAGTTAAACCACATCCCCACGTGGTGCGGGTGGTCAACGCGCTCGCCGGGGCGCGGATCAATGGGCCAGCCCCGCGTAATAAGCTGCCCCGTTGCCGACCGAATCGGGTACAGTACGGGTTTCTTCAACACTGCCGGGCCGGGGTAGATATAACTCGTAAACGGCTGACCGTCAACCAAAACATCAACCCGCTTTTGGCTTTCGTTTGGTACAAGTTTGACAGTTTGGGCGTAAGCTGTTGTTGATAACCCGGTTACAGTGGTGGTTAGCAGCAGTACAATTATTTTTTTCAAAAACGAGTTATCTTTGAGAGAAATCATTTGAGTTATGTCAAAATTCACTGCATTTACCACACTCCAAGAACAGGGGGGGGTGAAGACCTCGCCGATGCCATTGCCGGGTTTGTAGAAAAACAAAGCGAAGAATCGCTGAAAGGTTTTGCTACCAAGGAAGACCTGATTCGGGAACTCAGCAAACTCCGCGAAGAAGTCAAACTTGATAATTCTAAACTGCGCGATGAACTTAAACTGGACAGTTCTAAACTCCGTGAGGAATTAAAAACCGACGGCTCTAAACTCCGCGAAGGTATGGCTCGTTTGGAGGCTTCTATCGTCAAAGAAATTGCCAATCGGTATAATATTTTAGTGGCCGTTCTAACCGCACTTGGGGTTATTCTGGCGCTTTTGAACAAATTTTTGTGATGGTGGTTTGTTGTTCCTCGGAAAGGCAAACCACCGTCACAAAAAAATCAGGCAATCACCATATCGTTTTTGGCCGCGTCCCACGTCACGCGCTTGCCGGTTTGCTGGGCCGTGTTTGCCATGATGTTTGCCACCGAGTGATTGAAGCCCACCCGTGCCGGCGCGTTGGGTTCCTTCCGGCTCCTGACACACTCCATCCAGTTTCTGACGTGCATACTCGTCATCGGGTCTCCGCCGGTGTTCGCTCCGGTTTCCATTTTAGCGGCATTACTCAGCGTTTGGTCGGGTAGCATATTGGCCTGCATATTCATCTCACCAGCAGCGCGTTGGGTTAGTCCACCTTCCGACGAAATCTTGTTTGTGTCGAGGTTAATCATGCCGCCGTTCGAGAAGTAATATTCTTTGGTGCCGCCCGCTTCGTTGTGCATCCGGCTCGAATACAGCACCTGAAAGCCTTTGGTTTTGTCGTTGTCGGGGCCGTAATCAAACACCGCCGTGAAGGTGTCGGGGTTCACGCGACCGTCTTTCCAGACGTAAACACCGCCGTTTGCCACCACCGAACGCGGGTGGTCATATCCACTGAACCAGTGAACGGTATCAATCTGGTGCGACATCCACTGCCCCGGAATCCCCGACGAATACGGATAAAATAGCCGGTATTCCAAGTATTTACGCGGGTCCCAGTCCACCATCGGGCGGTTCATCAGAAACCGTTTCCAGTCAATGTCTTCCTTCCTGATTTCGGCCACGAGTTTGGGTCTGCGCCACCGGCCCGGCTGATTCACGTTCCAGGTCATTTCAACCATCGAAATGTCGCCGAATTTGCCTGACCGTATAAACTCATTGGCCGAGTGGTAGTTCGGGGCCGACCGTCGTTGCGAACCGACCTGCACAATTTTCGATGAACTCTCAACGGCTTTCAACGCTTTGCGGGCATCGTCGAGTGATTCGGCGAATGGCTTTTCCACATACACGTCGCGCCCCGACTGCACGGCGGCCACGCAATGCAGCGCGTGTTGAAAATCGGCGGTCGAGATAATTACGGCATCTACGTCTTTGCGGTCGAGGAGTTCGTCGTTATTACGACACTTCACGAACGAATCATCGGCTAATCCTTTACTTTTCAGAAAGGTTTCGGCTTCGTTGCGCCGACGCTCCCAGAGGTCAGACACCCCCACGAAGGTGAAATTCAGCTCTTTGCTGTGGTTGCCAAACGATGGGGCCAGCGACTGCCGGAACCGATCTGAAAAGCCAATCACGCCGACCCGAACCCGGTCGTTTGCGCCCAAAATCCGGGCGTAGCTACAGGCCGAGTACGTCACGCCGAGGCCGACGAGTGTTGTTTTTTTGAGAAAGTCTCTGCGAGTTTCCATAATTTGACAGGGTTGAAAATGATTTGACCACCCCAACCCCCTCCTGTTTTAGGAGGGGGTTGGGGGTGGTCATTCTATAACGGAAAGCGAAGCGTATTGGTGATATACTCTTTATTGGTAGCCGCACACTGCAAAGCCGTTCGGCCTGAGTCTGGCACACCGTCTAACTCAACCACGCCCCAGCCCTTGAACTTGATCGCGTTCAGTGCGTTGAACACTGCCGGAACATCAACATTGCCCCGGCCTAATTCCACAAATTTGTAGGCTTTCGGGTCATTGGGCTTATCGGTCAATGGGCTTTTTGTGTCTTTCAGGTGCAGCGAGTGCAACACATCTTTGTACTGTTTCACGGCTTGCTCCGGCTTACCCCCGCCCTGCCGATAATGAGCGATGTCGAGCAGCAACCGCACGTATTTCGGATTCATAGCCTGCACAATCACGTCCACCTCTTCGGGGGTTTCGCCGAGTTGGTGCATATGGTTGTGATACACAGCCTGCACACCCAGATCGGCGGTTTGCTTCCCAATTTCGTTCATCACGGCGGTCAGTCGTTTCAGTTCGTCAGTCGTGGGCAGTCGGTCTTTGGGCCGAACGTTGTTGGTCATCTGAATGGCCGACCCGCCGAGGGCTTTCACGAAACTGGCGTGAGCCACGTGCATATCAATCGTGCTTTGCTCTTTGGCCGGGTCAATTTCGACGTTGCCGCTCGAAAACATTGCCAGAGCCAGTTTGTGCTGATCAAGCAACGCTTTGAGTTCCGACGGTTTGGCTTTATATGGCCCGAATGCGTTGGCTCTCAGTTGAATACCCGGATAGCCGAGGCCCGAAATATCAGTGATGGCTTGCGCGTCGTTCCCGCCCCAGGTTATGGCCGAATACGCAATCTGCAAGCCCGACGGTTTGGCAAACGCCTTGCTGCCAACCAGTATCCCCGCCGTAGCAAGGGTTGTTTGTGTTATAAAATCGCGTCTGTTCATTTATTAGGGGGTTTCGCCACAGAGACGCACGGAGATTCACAAAGAAACATCATTTCAATAAAACCTCTGTGAATCTCCGTGCGTCTCTGTGAAACTCTGTGGCATTTGCGTTAAACTTCTTTCGCCAAAGCCGCTGGCCGGAAGACAAATACATACAGGCAACTCCAGGCCACCAGATAGGCAAACCCGGCGATATAAAACAGAATATAATATCCCTGCGACAACTGCCCTAAGCCTTTGTAATAATCAAGAATCCGGCCTACGAACAACGGAAAAACACTGCCGCCGAGGGTGCCGGCCATCGTGCCGAAACCAACCACCAGACTCAGTACCTGCTTCGGGAAAACGTCCGAAGCCACTGTAAACACGTTTGCCGACCATGCCTGATGCGCGGCTACGGCCAGACTCAGAATGCCGACGGCGGGCCAGATGTCTGAGAATTGCTGAATCAGCATCACGGGCATCACGCACACGGCAAACAGAAACATAGCGTATTGCCGGGCGCGGGTTGGCAGCCAGCCCCGTTTGATGAGTGTTGATGATAACCAACCGCCACCAACACTGCCGATGGTTGCGGCTAAGTAGATGAAAATCAAGGGTAAACCCAATTTTTTCAGATCGAGATTATAGGTCTGAGATAGGTACGATGGCAACCAAAACAGAAAAAACCACCAGATCGGGTCAGTAAAGAGTTTGCCGAACATGAAGCCCCAGATTGCCTTTTTCTGGAATACATCGCGCCACGAACCCGCCGGAACAGCCGCCGGTGCCACCCCGCCGTCGTCGCTGTTGATGTGGGCTAATTCAGCCGCATTTGCCCGTTTTTGCCGGGCCGGGGTTTCGTAGAAAATCCACCAGAAAATAATCCAGATGAAGCCCACCGCGCCCGTAATCACGAACGTCATACGCCAGCCTGCCACCACCGCCATCCAGGGGACAATAGCCGGCGCCACCACCGCCCCAATGTTAGACCCGGCATTGAAGATACCCGTTGCAAAGGCCCGTTCTTTTTTAGGAAACCACTCGGCAACGGTCTTGATTGAGGCCGGGAAATTGCCCGCTTCACCAATGCCCAGCAATACCCGCGCCACCATAAACCCCGACGTGCTGCCCGCCAATGCGTGAACCATAGCTGCCACACTCCAAACGGCGATGCTGGCAACGTAGCCGATTTTGGTGCCGATGCGGTCAATGACGTAGCCCACGAGCAACGTGCTGGTTCCGTAGGCAACGGTGAAGGCCGTTACAATACCGGCGTAGTCTGATTCTGTCCAGCTAAATTCTTTTTCAAGAAGCGGCTTTAGCAAACTAATCACCTGACGGTCAAGGTAGTTAATCGTCGTAGCGAAAAACAACAGCGCCACAATCCGCCAGCGATAAGTGGTAGGCGGGCCTAAATCGGTCAGGCTGAGTGCGGGGGCAACACGATTAATGGATTCCATTTTGATGAGTGGGAGAGGGGGTTTGCCAGCCAAAATAATTGACCGTGTTGTGATACGAAATATTGGCCGCCATCTGCCCAAGCCACGCCACATCATTGGGAATGAGCCCGTTTTGAACATCTCGGCCTATCAGATTGCAGAGAATCCGGCGGAAATAGTCGTGGCGCGAAAACGACAGAAAACTCCGCGAATCCGTAACCATGCCCACAAACCGACTCAACAAACCAATGTTCGAAAGCGTATTCATCTGGGCCTCCATGCCGTCTTTCTGGTCGAGAAACCACCAACCTGACCCCCACTGAATTTTTCCGGGAATACCGCCCGACTGGAAATTGCCAATCATGGCGGCAAAGGCTTCGTTGTCGGCAGGATTGAGGTTATACAGCACCGTTTTTGCCAACTCGTCAGTTTGGTTGAGGGCATCCATGAAGTGCGCCAATCGGTGAATTTGGGGCAAATCACTAATGGAGTCACCGCCCACGTTTGGCCCCATTCGGGCATACAGCCGCGTGTTCACATTCCGCAACGCGCCGAGGTGAAACTGCTGCACCCAACCATATTTCTGGTATTGTTTGCACAATTCAAGCAGCACAAATCCCTGTAACGACGCAATTAAATCTGCGTCAACTGACTGACCGTCAAGCAGTTTTTTGAAATTCATGTTCATTTTCGTAGTCTGAACCGCTACGGGGGGCATCTGCTCCAACCCATGATCAGAAGCCCGGCAACCCAGTATGTGGAAGGCTTCGATTCGGCGGGTTAGGGCTTCCAGAAACGAATCCAGATCATAAATCGGCGTTGCTGCCACGATCTCCAACGCTTCCATTCGTTCTCGCCAATCTTCGCCGTTGGCGGGTAGCAGTGCGTCGGGCCGGAAGGTTGGAAACATTTTCAGCGCGTGGCCTTCGTTGGCATACGCCTGATGGTGGCGGAGGTCGTCGGTGGGGTCGTCGGTGGTGCAGATTACCCGAACGTCGTACTCAGCCAGCAACGTCCGGGCCGACCAGCGATTTTGGAGTTGTTCAGTGCAATCATCATATATCATACGGGCCGAGGTTTCGTTCAGGAGGTCGTCAACACCAAATGGTTTTTTCAATTCCATCTGCGTCCAGTGATACAACGGGTTTCGCATGGTGTAGGGTACGGTTTGCGCCCATGCGTTGAATTTCGCATAATCGCTTGATTCTGAATTCGTAATGAGCAATTCTGAAATGCCGTTGGCCCGCATTGCCCGCCATTTGTAGTGGTCGCCTTTGAGCCAGATTTCGGTCAGGTTAGCATATCGTTTATCGTCCGCTACCTCGTCGGGCGGCAGGTGATTGTGGTAATCCACGATGGGCAGTGCCTGCACATAATCGAAATACAGACTCCGGGCGCAGTCGTTGTCAAGAATAAAATCGTCCGTAATAAACGGTTGCGTCAGTGTTGTCATTGGTTTCCGTAGTTTACTTCCATCCCTCGGCGCGGCAAATGCCAAGTTCTAAGCCCCGCAATTCGGCTAAACCGCGCAGCCGACCGATAGCCGAATAACCGGGATTAGTTGTTTTCTGTAAGTCGTCGAGCATTTGATGGCCGTGATCGGGCCTGAACGGAATCGGTTCGGCCACGCGCTGCTGAATTGCCAGTATGGTTCGCATCACGGCGTACATATCCACGTCGCCAGCGAGGTGGTCATCTTCAAAAAAGTTGCCGTGTTCGTCTTTTTTCACATTGCGGAGGTGTGCGAAGTGAATTTTGGTGCCGATGCGCTCGGCCATCGCCACTAAATCATTGGCGGGATTTGCGCCGAACGACCCCGTACAAAAACACAGGCCATTGCTTTGGTTCGGCACCGAGGTCAACAGAAAATCAACGTCTTCGGCGCGGCACATAATCCGGGGCAGACCCAGAATCGGGAACGGAGGATCGTCGGGGTGAATCGCCAGTTTCATTCCCAATTCATCGGCAACGGGCGCAATATCGCGCAAAAAGTCGGCGAGGTTTTGGCGCAGAGATTCGCGGTTAATGTCTTGATAATGAGCGAGTTTTCCGCGCATTCGGGCCAGCGTTTGCCGTTCTTCGCCGGGAATTCCGAACATCACTACGCCCGCCAATGCCTCGCGTTCGGCTCCTGAATATCGGGTAAACCGCCGTTCAGCTTCGGCCACCACACTGGCCGGATACGAGTCGGCAGCATTGGGCCGTTGCAGGAGGTGAATATCAAACACGGCCAAATCGAACCAGTTGAAATAGAGGGCTTTAGAACCGTCGGGCATTAGATAATCAAGGTTCGTTCGCGTCCAGTCGTTTACCGGCATGAAGTTGTACGTCACCGTTTTTAACCCACACGCGGCCACGTTGATCAGGCTTTGTTTATACTGCTCAATATAGCGTTGATAATTCCCCGACCGGGTTTTGATGGACTCATGCACGGTCAGGCTTTCGATAACGGCCCACGTCAGCCCGCCAGCCAGAATTTCATTTTGCCGCGCCTGAATCGCTTCGACGGGCCATACTTCGCCGTGCGGAATCTGGTGCAGGGCCGTTACGATACCCGTTGCGCCCGCCTGCCGAACATCGGCCAAAGAAACGGGGTCAGCAGGCCCAAACCACCGCCAGGTTTGTTGTAGGTTCATAGGTCAAACGCCGGAAAACACATTAAATCCACCATCCACGCAAATCGTTTCGCCGTTCACGAACTTCGACCCGTCTGACAACAGCCAGATGAGTGCACCGGCCAGTTCATCGGGCCGACCGAACCGTTTGTAAGGCGTATTACGAAGTACGGCTTCGCCCCGCGTTGTTGGTGAGCCGTCGGGGTTGGTCAGGAGGTGGCGATTTTGCTCAGTCACAAAAAAGCCAGGGGCTATTCCGTTGATTCTCAGTGCATCGCCGTAGCGATTGGCGAGTTCAACGGCCATCCAGCGTGTAAAACTGTCCACCGACGCTTTCGCCAGCGAATATCCCAGCACCCGCGTTATAGCCGACTGGGCGGCCATTGACGAGATATTGACGATACTGCCGCCCTGTTTTACCAGATGTTTTCCGAAGGTGAATGTCGGTAAGATAGTCCCGTACAGATTCAGTTCAAACACCTCGCGCAGGGCTGAAACATCTACCGAAAAAACGTCCTGACCGGGTTGCACAACCGCTCCGGCTACGTTGCCCCCGGCTCCGTTTACGAGTCCGTCAATGCGCCCGTAGGTGTCCAGAACCTGCTCACAAACGCGGTCGAGGTCGGCCTGAATCAGTACATCGGCGCGGGCAAACAGGGCTTCGGTTCCGCGTTCTTTCAGTACTGCAACGCGTTCGTCACCAACGGTTTGATTTCGTCCGATAACCACCACCGTACCACCCGCTTCGCCGATGGCTCGGCAAAAGGCCTCGCCCAGGATACCTGTGCCGCCAGTGACGAGAATAACTTTTCGGGAAAGGTCGAAAAGAGAACTTGACATAAGTAGTTTTAGTTAACTCATTTGCCCCGGTTTTAAAACTGGGGCAAACGAGTTAACTATTTAGTACCCTGGATTCTGGGCAAAACCCGGCGAACCGTCGGCATTCTTCTCCGTCCGGTCAATTTGGGTTTGCGGAATTGGGCGCACATTATGAATGGCACTCACTGCCGATGCCTGCGGGTTGTAGAGTTTCACGCGCTCCACGAGTTTGCCCCAGCGTTTGAGATCGAACCACCGGATTTGCTCACCCACCAGTTCGCGGGCGCGTTCTTCATAAATCATCTCCATGTTCATGCTGGCGGCAGTAATGGTCATCGCGGCTTCTCTGCCGGTGAAAGCCGCCCGCCGACGTACCATATTGATAGCGGTGGTAGCTTCGGCAGTTCTGCCCTGCAACAGTTGTGCTTCGGCCAGAATCAGGTACGTCTCGGCCAGGCGGAAAGCCAGGAAATCGCGGCTACCGGCTTCAAAAGTACGGTCGGGGCGTAATGGATCGAAGAACTTTACCAATGTTGGAAACAGGGCCTCATCGTATAAACTCGGTGTCAGCACCTGATACGGCCTTTTAGCCCGTTCGGCCAACGACATCTCAAAACCGGGAATAAAGATGGTGGTATCGTTCGCCTTAAAAGTTAATCTTGCCTTCGACCGATCGAAAGACGTATTAAACGTACCGGGGCTATTACAAAGCCAGGTGTCTTTAAACGTCTTTTTATAGCGCGAATCGTTCACACGGTCTTTAAAGACGGTTTCCATCGCATACGTTGTTGGGCGTAACCGCTTGAACGGACGGCCATTAACAATATCGCGAATCATGCCGGGTTGCACGTCATATTGCATCCCATAAAACAGGTGGAGGTTATTACCGTTGCCGTTTTGTGTGTTGGCTGAGTTTACGTTGGTGAGCGGGTCGGAGGTGTACTGCACCGAAAAAATCACCTCATCGTTGATTTCTCCTCCTCCTTGCGCAAACACACTGGCAAAATCGGGCAACAGTTTGAATCCGTAATTGTTGATCACGTTGTTGGCCAGGGTAGTTGCTTTGGCATAATCATCAGCCGCTTTTGACGACGATGATGCCCGCGTCAGATATACCCGCGCCAGCAGATGCTCGGCAGCGGCTTTGGTAGCCCGGCCATAGTCAGCTGCTCTGGCTTTGTTTTCGAGGTCCGGCACTGCCGATTCCAGGTCAGCAATAATTGCCTTGTACACATCAGACTCAGAAGCCCGGCTCGTCTTTTTAGTGGGGGCCAGCGTTTCGGTCAGGCGCAGGTCGACCCCGCCCCATTGCTGTAGCAGGATGAAATAGTAATGCGCCCGCAGGAATTTCATTTCGGCTACGCGCTGCTTCTTCAATACATCGGTAATGCCGGTTGCTGCCGGCGCGCGTTCGATAACGGCGTTGCAGGTATTGATGCCTTTGTAGAGTTCTTCCCAAACCTGCTCCAGGTAGTTAACAAAGCTGTTCAGTTGGGTATCGTAAAAGTGAAACCCCTTGTAGCTGCCATCGGCCCCGGTTGCATAGATGTCGGTCCCATATTCGGTCATGGTCAGGCCACGCTCGGTTCCGTAGAAATTCCGTAGCGATGAATAAGCGGCTTTGCTGGCATCTTCGAAGCCTTTGGGCGTGTTGATGTAGTTATTGCCAATGCCGGAGATTACTTCTTCTTCCAGCAATTTACTGCACGATTGCCCCGCGAGTAGCAGCACAGTGAGGGCCACTATGCGGGAGATTGAGAAAATGTATGTTGATTTCATTGGTTCAGTTAAATTAGTTTGTGGGTTTGCCACTTTATAACCCTGTCCCAACCCCTCTTTTCAGGGGAAGGGACAGGGTTGTTTAAAATCTCACGTTCAGGCCAAACGTTGTAACACGAGTAGCCGGGGTAATGCCGTTGTTGATGGTGCCGTTCGCTGATTCGGGGTCAACCCCGTTGTACTTCGACCGATACGACGAGAAGATAAACGGTTGCTGAATACTGGTGAACAACCGCAGCGACTGCAACCGCAATTTTGAGGTAATACTGCTCGGAAATGTATAACCGAAGTTGATGTTCCGCACTTTCACAAACGAGCCGTCGAAGTAAATAATGGCCGTGTTAAAGACCGGAAATTCCTGGTTTGAGTTGGGCCGGGGAAACTCGTTGGTTGGGTTCAGCGGTGTCCAGTAATCAACCTTAATCTGCTGATAACGACCAGCTAAAGCGTTGTTATTTTGGTGGAAGCCGCTTAAAATAGTCTGACCGATACGGGCGTAGATAAAGAACGACATGTCGAAACCTTTGTAGCTGAATCGGTTGGTAATACCGCCACTCCAACTTGGAATATCGGAGCCAAGAAACGCCCGGTCGGCGGGCGTGATCCTGCCATCATTGTTGTTATCCTGCACCTTAATCTGCCCCACCGCGCTGCCAAATGATCTGGCGGCATCAGCTTCGTCGGTCTGCCAGATACCGGCTTTTTGGAAATCGAAGTAAGCTGTGAGTGGCTTGCCGATAAACCACCGGTTGCCGAGGTCATCAATCGGGCCGTTGTAGAGTGATACAATGGCCTCTGTATTTTTGGTAAATACCAGATCTGTACTCCATTTGAAACCGCCTCTGGTGTCTACGTTCACCGTTGACAAGCTCAATTCTATACCCTTGTTGCGGGTTTCGCCCACGTTGCGGGTCACGGCATTGAAGCCAGTCGAAGTTGGTAACTGGTCAGACAGCAGCAGGTCGGTGGTGTTGGTTTGGTACAATTCCAACGACCCTGACACGCGACCGCGCCAGAAACTAAAATCCAACCCGATGTTCGACGACGTTGAGGTCTCCCACCTCAGGTCAGGATTACCGATGCTGTTGGGCCGGTAACCAAACGCACCCGTGTTGTTCCAGGCATATACCGTGCGGCTCAAGAGTCCCTGCGTCTGATACGGTGCAACGCCCTGATTACCCACCGAAGCCCGGCTCAGGCGTAGTTTGAGTTGATCAATCCAGGATACATTTTTCAGGAAAGGCTCGTTACTGATGTTCCAGGCTAATGCGATACCGGGGAACGTACCGTATTTAGTGTTTTCACCAAATCGGCTCGATCCGTCGCGCCGGGCAGTCAGCGTTATCAGGTATTTGTCGTTATAATCATAGTTGATCCGGGCCATGTACGAGTTAATCGTCCACTGAATCAGGTTGCTACCCACGCCCAAAACGGTGCTTGCATTACCAACGTTGTAAAGTTGCTGTGATTCAGCCGGTACGCCCTGTACCGAGATATTACTGGTCTCAAAGTTATCACGCTGGATAGACTGCAAGGCTGTCACATTCAGGTTGTGTACACTCCGAAATGTTTTGGTGTAGGTGAGGATGTTTTCTAACGTATAGTTAAATCCAAACTGACTGGCCGTTTGGGCGGTTGCATCTCCCCTTCTGCGGTTGTTGGTCAGCGCACCCACAAAACGCCCGTCCCGCCGTACCGTAAAGTCCGGCCCAAAGTTGACCCGGTATTTCAGACCGTCTATGATATTGGCTTCAGCATAGATGCTGTTGAAAACGCATTAATAAAAAGTATATCAATAAATGTTGAGTTGATTAATAATCAAAGTTTTGTAAAGTTTTCTATCACTGATAGTGGGGAAGAATTGAGTGCTGAAGTTAT
>JBBRUV010000024.1:0-23479 GCA_038247465.1 Cytophagales bacterium | reverse complement strand
GTTAAAGTCAGCGAGCCGGTTTTGGGCGGCATTGGCCCCGCCAATCTGCCCGCCAGCCGCCAACTGCGATACGTTATCGCTATTATTTGACACAATCACTCCATCAATAACGTAAAGCGGATCAGACGAGCCGGAGAGCGATTTCACCCCGCGCAACCGCACCGAGATTCCGCCCGACGGGTCGCCGGAGTTTTGGGTGATTTGCGCACCCGGCACCTTGCCCTGCAAGGAGTTAATCAGCCCGCCCGACCCTGATTCGGTCAGTTCTTTGCCTTTGATGGTGCTGATAGCATTACCAAACTGACGGCGTGGGCCGGAGAGGGTTGATGCAGCCACGATGACTTCATCGAGCGTTTGGTTTTCTTCGGCCAGGCTTAGATCGGTAGTACTTGTCTCCTGATTACCAAGACTGATGGCCCGGTTGGCAGCGGTGTAGCCGATAGACGAGAAGGCCAGCGTGTAGGAGCCGGGCGCAATGGTAACAACGGTAGCATAAGACCCGTCGGCAGTAGAGGTTGTGCCGAGCGTAGTACCCCGCAGGAGAACGGTCACGCCGGGAATACCCTGCCCGGCCCCGTCTGTGACGCGGCCTTTCAGGGCGTATCGTTGCTGGTTTTGTGCCAGTACGCTGCCTGCCAGTAAGAGGGGCAGCAGCCACACCGCCAGCCAGTATGTACAGCGACGATGGAGTGAGTAAGCGTTTGTCATAGGTATTACTGTATAATTAAAATGGTACGCAAGGTAAGTTTTTTTGTAACGTGCGGAACTATCGGCAGGTATTTGTCGCAGTGTAAAGTGTTTCATCCTGCTAAAGCCAGATTTTTCAGACTATTATTCGTTTCGATAAAACAAAACAGCATAGTTTCTATGTCAAATTTTTCCCCTCAAAACCCTGACACACCAAAATATTTTTTGGGCTGCGGGTTGGTGGTTTCACTGACTGTCCTTAGTTTAGCCCCTCAATTTTACCAAACCGGATCAGTGCCGTTTATGATGTGCCTGACTTTGAACGACCCGGTTTGATTGCCGCTTAGTTGCGGCCCTGCTCAACGCCCTGAAAAATACCTGTTTCTGTGAAGGCCGTGAGGTCTCCGTTTCGTTGTTTGCAACCATCATGGGCCGGATTTGCCGGGCCGTCTAATTGCCGGATTGCCGGATCACCCGTTTACCGGGCCGTCAATGCCCCGGGTCATTCACTATGCAAAAATTGATGCGCTTTGTTGCCACAACCGCCCTGCTGGGCAGCACGGTTGTTTTGGCCCAGCCACTGGCTCAGTCGGTTGCCAGCCGCCCCGAAGTTCAGTTTTGTGGTGAGGTTCTGCCCCAGTATCTGCCCGCCATTATGACCCGCTGGAGCCATACCTTAACCCGGCAGGGGAATCAGGCCGACCACCTGCTGATGCTTAAACGACGCTCGGCAGTGGTGTTCCCAATTATCGAAGCCATTCTCGAACGCTATGCCGTTCCCAAAGACTTTAAATACCTGCCGCTCTTAGAAAGCTCATTATCAGGCCGGGCCGTGTCGCGCCGGGGAGCAGCCGGGTTCTGGCAACTCATGCCCAGCACGGCCCGGCACCTCGGTTTGCGCGTGGGTCGGCGGGGCGACGAGCGGTTTAATATCCAGAAATCAACCGTTGCCGCCTGCAAATACCTCTGGGAACTCTACCGCGAACTTGGTTCATGGATGCTGGTGGCCGTAGCCTACAACGCCGGGCCAACGTACATCAAACAACTTCGCAATCAGCATCCCGGTCAGCATCCGCTGGCACTGCCGTTTCGGGCCAACGAAACCCGCGCTTACGTGTTTCAGACGATGGCAATCAAGGAGTTATTAACCCGGCCCGATCAATACCGTAATTTCCTAACCGAATCGAACCGAATCGCCCTGAGCGACAAGACATTATTAGCTTCAGCCAAAGAACGTGCCGACATTCTGGCTTATTACGAAACCCCTGTTTCGCCGGATATCACTGCCAACGAAACGTCTCCTGGAGAGGTAGTGCTGATTACCGAAACCGACTTTGAAGCACCCAATACCCCTACCCCTGTTCCGGTGACGGTGCAAAACGAAGCTCCGGCCCAAACAACCGGGCAATCGCTCATGGGTGCCGATGATGATGTGCTGCTAAACCGAATTCAGACCCGGCGCATTGACCATGAACCCCTGCGCGAAGGGCAACTCTGCCAGTTTGTGGTGGTGCAGCACGGCAGCCTAAACGGTCAGGCTATATCGGTTGGTGATGTGCTGTATGCCCAGGTATATCTACTCGATATTGGAGCGAAGCGGGTGTTTTTGCGGGCTAATAAACTGGTAAACAGCCAAAACCAAACGCTTTCGCTGAGCCTTACGGCCATCGAGAAAACCAAACAGCCGGGCGTAGCGTTACCCACAGCCGACGTACAGACCGCAGGATGGCGGCTGGCGTGGGAACAGCTTTGACACTTCCTTCTTTAACCCTTGTTGGTGCCGGCCCCGGCGACCCGGAGCTAATTACGGTGAAAGGTATCCGCGCCCTCGAACGCGCTGACGTGGTGCTATACGATGCGCTTGTTCACCCCGATTTGCTCAACTACGCCCCAGCCGATGCCAAGCGCGTGTTCGTCGGCAAACGTAGGGGCCGCTGTGAGTTTGCCCAGGCCGATATTAACCACCTGATTGTCAGATACGCGCACGAGTTTGGCCATGTTGTTCGGCTCAAGGGTGGAGATCCGTTTGTGTTTGGCCGGGGCTTTGAAGAATTGGCGTTTGCCCAGAATGCGGGTGTGGGCGTGAGCGTGGTGCCCGGCTTGTCGAGCAGTTACGCCGTGCCAGCCTTAGCCGGGATTCCGCTGACCAGCCGGGGAGCCAGTGAATCGTTTTGGGTGCTGACCGGCACCACCAAAGACCATCAACTCTCTGACGATATTGCCAAAGCCAGCCAGACCAACGCCACGCTGGTGATTCTGATGGGCATGAAACACCTACCGATTATTGTTGAAACGCTCACTAACTCGGGCCGGGCCGACACGCCGGTTGCCATTATCCAGAACGGCACACTCGATTCAGAACGGGTAGCAACTGGCGTCGTCTCTACCATTCAGGCCGAAGTAGAACGACTTGAGTTAGATAATCCCGCTATTATTGTCATTGGCGAGGTGGTGCGGTTGGCCAATACGCTGAAGCCTCAACAGGCATCCTCTATGCCACAATTCGCAGTTTAGCGAAACTGAGCAACAGCGTTTTTTCGCCTTCTGTATCAAATTGAATCACGGCCTTGCGGTCGGTGCCGTTGGCAGTAACGGCGGCTACCGTACCAAAACCAAATTTGGTATGCTCCACCTGCATACCTGCCGATAACGTTGCTGTGTCGCTGGCCGCAAAATTCTCCGATGGTTTGTGCGTCACCGTCGGTTGTGGCGACTGATTCCGGGCCGTGCGCTGGGCCAAGCTCCGTACAAAACTCATCGAACCCGGCATGGGCATGTCGTCGCGCTGCCGGTCGGCGGTACGGTTCGATTCCTGAGTCAGGCCAGTACCGTTACCTGCTCCACCCCGACCTGTTTCGGTTCGGCCGGCTGCTTGCCGGCTGCCCGCCATTGTGAGGTACTTCTGCTCCATCTCCATCAGGAAACGACTCGGCTCGCACACTTTCAACCGACCATAATGGTAACGTGATTCGGCAAAGGAGAGCGTCAGTTTTTTCTCGGCGCGGGTAATTGCTACGTAAAACAACCGCCGTTCTTCTTCCAGGTTTGCGCGGCTTTCGAGCATCATCTGGCTCGGAAACAGGTCTTCTTCCAGCCCAACAATGTGTACGTGCTTGAATTCCAACCCTTTAGCCGCGTGAATGGTCATCATCGTTACCTTATCGTTATCACCATCGTCTTCTTTTTCATCGGCGGTGGTCAGTAATGAAACCGTTTGCAAGA
The DNA here is from genome assembly GCA_038247465.1 of Cytophagales bacterium. GTDB lineage: Bacteria > Bacteroidota > Bacteroidia > Cytophagales > Spirosomataceae > JBBRNH01. Next base: position 19,570 of record JBBRUV010000024.1, on the reverse strand, counting down.
ACGAACTCAGCGACTTCTCATCGTTGTCGGGGTTGTCCACAAATTCTTTGATCGCGTTTAGCAGGGCCTGCACGTTTTCGTAGCGAGCCAGCCCTTCAACGGTTTTATCTTCGTGCAGTTCCTTCAAAATCCCCGACGCTTTGGCAATGTGCGAGGCCACGTCATAAGCATCTTTTTTGTCAACGAGGAGTTTAAAACTCTTTATCAGATCAGCAAATCCTTCGATAGCAATACCGGCCCGGCCCGACACGTGCTGGGTGATGTTAGCCACAACCTCCCAAACGGGTATATTTTTTTCGCTCGCCAGCACCGAGATTTTTGCAACAGTCGTATCACCAATACCGCGTTTGGGCAGGTTGATAATCCGTTTGAAGGCTTCTTCGTCTTGTTGATTCACCGTGAAGCGCAGGTAAGCAATCAGGTCTTTGATTTCTTTGCGCTGATAAAACGACAACCCGCCAATAATCCGGTACTTGATGCTCAACCGGCGAAGGGCTTCTTCAAACGCCCTCGACTGGGCATTGGTACGGTACAAAATTGCGATGTCGTTATTGAGAATCCCGCCCTGAGTCTTTGCCTCGAAAATGGCGTTGGCAACTAATTTGCCTTCCTCATTATCAGAAGCGGCCTTAATCACGTCAATCAGCGTACCAGCCTCGTTATCGGTAAAAACGCGCTTTTCGAGTTGGTTGCGATTACGGGCGATGATGGAGTTAGCGGCTTCGACAATAGTTTTTGTGGAGCGGTAGTTTTGCTCCAGCTTCACAATTTTAACGGTGTCTTTACCGTAGTCGCGCTGGAAATTCAGGATGTTCTCAATGTCGGCCCCTCGAAAGGCATAGATGCTCTGTGCGTCGTCGCCAACCACACAAATATTCTGATGAACAGCCGCCAACTTCCTGGTAATCAAATATTGAGAGATATTTGTATCCTGAAACTCATCCACTAATACGTGCTGAAATTTATGCTGGTACTTATTCAAAACAGCCAGATGATCGCGAAAAAGGACATTGGTGTTAAACAGCAAATCGTCGAAATCCATGGCGTTGGCCTGAAAACACCGCAGCGCGTATTGCTTATAAATTCGGGCAACTTCGGGCATCCGGGCGGTCTCGTCGTCAGCCTTAATCACCGGGTTAATGGCATAATCGTCGGGGCCGATAAGCCGGTTTTTCGCACCCGAAATCTTACTGAAAACGCTGTTGATTCGGTACGTTTTATCATCTAATCCCATCTCTTTAACCAGACTTCGGAGCAGGGACTTGGAGTCGTCGGAGTCGTAAATAGAGAAATTCGAGGTATAGCCCATCGCGTGGCCTTCGATGCGGAGAATCTTGGCAAAGACTGAGTGAAAGGTTCCCATCCAGATGTTTCGCGCTTCGGAACCAACCACTTTCTCAATCCGGTGGCGCATCTCGCCAGCCGCTTTATTGGTAAAGGTCAAAGCCAAAATTCGGAATGGGTCAATGCCATTCTCGATCAAATACGCAATTCTGAACGTCAGGACGCGGGTTTTGCCCGATCCGGCTCCGGCAATAATCATCAGCGGCCCGTCGCCATGCATGACTGCCTGCCGCTGGGGGTCGTTCAGGCCAGAGATATAATCAACCATAATTGGGGAATGTTCGTCAGGGTGTAACAACCAAAATTACGGAATAATTTGCTCGTTGTGGGCCAAATCCCCCGTTGCCAACCCTGGTGTTATCGGTTAAAACGCGCAACGGCCAAACCCCTGCGAGTTTGGCCGTTGGCGATACTGTGTGTGCTGAACCGCTTACTGTGCCGTTGCTTTTTCGGCGGCAGATGCCCGCTTTTTGGTCTTGGCGGCTGCCACAAACTGCTCTTTCGATTCGGTAATGACTTGGTATTCTTCCTGCGAACCAACAATGGTCTGCAAATACCGGCGCGTTCCCGTACCAGCCGGAATCAGGTGGCCCACAATCACGTTTTCTTTCAGCCCTTCGAGCGTGTCACGCTTGCCCCGAATCGAGGCTTCCGACAGCACCTTCGTCGTCTCTTGGAACGATGCCGCCGAGATAAAGCTCTCCGTGCCAAGCGATGATTGGGTGATGCCCATCAGCGTTGGCTGCGACACGGCGGCCATTGCGTCACGGACTTCAACAATCTTTAGATCGCGCCGTTTCAAGCCCGAATTCTCATCGCGCAGTCGGCGCGTGGTAACAATCTGACCCGGTTTCAACGAATCCGAATCACCCGCGTCCATCACCACTTTCGCGTCCATCGTTTTGTTGTTCTCGTTGCGAAACGAGAACTTATCCACTACCTGACCTTCGAGGAAGTTTGTATCACCGGAGTCAATGATCTCAACTTTCTGCATCATCTGCCGCACGATAGCTTCGATGTGCTTATCGTTGATTTTCACACCCTGCAAGCGGTACACTTCCTGAATTTCGTTCACGAGATACTCCTGAACTGCAGTTGGCCCTTTGATTGCCAGAATGTCGCTCGGCGTAATGGCTCCGTCTGAGAGTGGATCACCCGCTTTCACAAAGTCATTGTCCTGAACAAGAATAAATTTCGACAGCGGCACCATGTATTTCTTCTTCGTACCGTCTTTCGATTCGATGTAAATCTCGCGGTTCCCCCGTTTGATAACTCCGTATGTTACAACACCGTCAATCTCTGACACAACTGCGGGGTTTGATGGATTCCGGGCTTCAAACAATTCCGTTACGCGGGGCAGCCCACCCGTAATGTCGCGGGTTTTGCCGACGTTACGCGGAATCTTCGCCAGTGGCTGACCGGCTTTGATCGTCTGCCCGGTTTTCACCACCAGACGCGCGCTCACGGGCAGATTATAACTTTTCTCGGTCGTGTCTTCGAGCAGTACGCTTGTCCCCGTCACCACGATAGCCGGGTTCTTGGTTTTATCGCGTGTTTCGATAATCACCATCTCCTGGAAGCCTGTCTGTTCATCAAACTCCTCGCGGTAGGTAATCGCTTCTTCAATTGCATCGAACGTAACGACACCAGTAATCTCGGAGAGAATCAGGGCGTTATAAGGATCCCAGGCGCAGATTTCGTCGCCTTTCTTCACCACATCACCGTTTTTCACCCGCAGGATTGCGCCGTAAGGCACATTGTTGGCAATCAGAATCTGACTCCGGTCGTCCGGGTTCAAGATCCTGATTTCTCCTGACCGGCCCATCACCACCGTTTGTGGGTTTTTATCAGAATCTTCTGAATCCACAATCCGCAGTTCCTCAAACTCAATAATCCCGTCAAATTTGGCTTTTAAAGCCGCATCAACCGCGATGTTTGAGGCCGTACCACCCACGTGGAAGGTACGAAGTGTCAACTGCGTACCCGGCTCACCGATTGACTGTGAGGCAATTACGCCCACGGCTTCGCCAATATCCACCATACGACCCGTGGCGAGGTTGCGCCCGTAGCATTTCCCGCAAACGCCCCGCTTCGACTCACAGGTAAGCACCGACCGGATTTCGACCGTTTCGATACTCGTGGCATCAATGTGGGCCGCAATTTCTTCGGTAATCAAACTACCCGAAGCGATAATCAACAAGGGATTGCCAGTTTCGTCTTTCACGAGTGGGTCATACACATCATGAACGGCTGTTCGACCCAAAATCCGCTCTGACAGGGGCTCAACAATGTCTTCATTATCTTTCAACGCCGACACCTGTAAGCCCCGTAACGTTCCGCAATCTTCTTCGTTGATGATTACGTCCTGCGCTACATCGTGCAAACGACGGGTTAGATAACCGGCATCAGCCGTTTTCAAGGCTGTATCAGCCAGACCTTTCCGTGCGCCGTGCGTCGAGATAAAATACTCCAATACGTCAAGACCTTCTTTGAAGTTAGACAGAATCGGGTTTTCAATAATCTCACCAACCGAGCCTTGCAGGTTTTTCTGCGGTTTCGCCATCAGACCACGCATACCGCCCAACTGCCGAATCTGTTCGCGTGAACCCCGTGCGCCGGAGTGCATCATCATGTAAATCGAGTTGAAACCACCTTGATCGGCTTCTAACTGCTTCATCAGCGTCTCGGTCAACTTCGAGTTTACCCGCGTCCAGATGTCAATAACCTGATTGTAGCGTTCGTTTTCGGTAATGAGACCCATCAAGTAGTTGTCCCACACACTCTGAACTTCCGCTTTCGCATCCCGAATCATGCTCTGCTTCGCATCCGGGATTTGCACATCGCTCAACCCAATTGACAAACCACCTTTGAAGGCCGTCTGGAAACCAAGTTCTTTGATTTCATCAAGGAATTGAGCGCACCGCGCACCGCCCGAAATTTTGAAGATGAGCGCGATGATCTGCTGCAACTTCTTCTTGGTCAGGAGTTCATTGATGTAGCCAACTTCTTTCGGCACAGCCTGATTGAACAGCAACCGGCCCGCAACGGTGTCAATAATTTTGGTCTCTAACTGTCCTTTGTCGTTACGGACTTCTACCCGGCACTTGATATTGGCGTGTTTCGAGATTGCTCCTTCGTTAATGGCGATAATCACCTCCTCAGCTCCATAGAATATACCACCCTCGCCCAAAATCGGGTATTCGGGGGTGCTAACGCGGCCCTTGGTCACGTAATACAAGCCAAGCACCATGTCTTGCGACGGTACGGTGATCGGTGCGCCGTTGGCCGGGTTCAGAATGTTGTGCGAAGCCAGCATCAGCAGCGACGCTTCAAGCACGGCTTCCTGTCCCAGTGGCACGTGAACGGCCATTTGGTCACCGTCAAAGTCAGCGTTGAAGGCTGTGCAAACAAGTGGGTGCAATTGAATCGCTTTACCTTCAATCAGTTTTGGCTGGAATGCCTGAATACCAAGCCGGTGCAGCGTTGGCGCACGGTTCAGCAGAATGGGGTGGCCTTTCAGCACGTTTTCCAGAATGTCCCAGATGACCGGGTCTTTGCGGTCAACGATTTTCTTAGCCGATTTCACCGTTTTCACGATGCCCCGCTCAATGAGTTTGCGAATCACAAACGGCTTGAACAACTCAGCCGCCATGTCTTTTGGCAAACCGCACTCGTGCAGCTTCAACTCTGGCCCCACCACAATTACCGAACGGCCCGAATAGTCAACCCGCTTACCGAGTAGGTTTTGGCGGAAACGGCCCTGCTTGCCTTTCAGCATATCTGACAGTGATTTCAGGGCACGGTTGCCTTCTGAGCGTACTGCATTGACTTTCCGCGAGTTATCAAACAGCGAATCAACGGCTTCCTGTAACATTCGCTTTTCGTTGCGAAGAATTACTTCGGGAGCTTTGATCTCGATGAGCCGTTTCAGGCGGTTGTTACGAATGATCACCCGGCGATACAAATCGTTCAGGTCAGACGTAGCAAACCGGCCCCCGTCGAGTGGCACCAACGGGCGCAACTCCGGCGGAATCACCGGCACCATCTTGATAATCATCCAGGCCGGGTTATTCTGAATCCGGGTGTTGGCATCGCGGAAGGCTTCCACAACTTTCAACCGTTTCAGGGCTTCGGCTTTGCGTTGCTGCGACGTATCGGTAGCAGCCGCGTGGCGCAGTGAGTACGACAATTCATCGAGTTTCACCCTCGACAACAACATCTCCAGCGCGTCAGCCCCCATCTTGGCGATGAATTTGTTAGGGTCTTTGTCGTCTAAATGCTGGTTGTTGCCCGGCAGTTTGTCAATGATGTCGAGGTACTCATCTTCGGTCAGGAAATCAAGTTGATTGATACCATCGGCTTCTTTCACGCCCGGCTGCACCACCATATACCGTTCGTAGTAGATGATTTGGTCGAGCTTCTTGGTCGAAAGACCCAGCAGGTAGCCTATTTTGTTCGGCAATGAGCGGAAATACCAGATGTGCGCAACAGGAACCACCAATTCGATGTGGCCCATGCGCTCCCGGCGAACCTTTTTCTCGGTTACTTCAACCCCGCAACGGTCACAGATGATGCCCTTGTAGCGAATCCGCTTGTATTTACCGCAGTGACATTCCCAGTCTTTAACCGGCCCGAAGATGCGCTCGCAAAACAAGCCACCCATTTCGGGTTTGTAGGTACGGTAATTGATGGTCTCCGGCTGAGTTACTTCGCCGTAAGAACTCTCCAAAATAGACTCTGGCGATGCCAGGCTGATCGTCACGCTCTGAAAGTCGCTATTGAGTTTCTTGTTCTTTTTGAACGACATGAAGTTGGAGATTAAAAGTGGGTGAAGATAGTTTGTCGTTTGTGGTTACATACGCGAACTACAAACGACAAACCTCTCTATTCAAGCGTAATTTCAAGGGCCAGTCCGCGCAACTCGTGAACGAGTACGTTGAATGATTCGGGAATATTTGGCTTAGGCATATTTTCGCCCTTTACAATGGCTTCGTAGGCTTTTGCCCGGCCCACAACATCGTCGGATTTCACGGTCAGAATCTCTTGCAGGATATGTGACGCGCCGAAGGCCTCCAGCGCCCACACCTCCATCTCACCAAATCGCTGACCACCAAACTGCGCCTTACCACCCAGCGGTTGCTGTGTAATGAGCGAGTACGGCCCAATCGAACGGGCGTGCATCTTATCGTCAACCAAGTGGCCGAGTTTAAGCATATAGATAATACCCACCGTGATTTTTTGCTCGAAACGGTCGCCGGTCAGGCCGTTGTACAGATACGTCCGGCCAAACGAAGGCAGTCCGGCCAAGTCAAGTTCATCAGCAACCTGCTGTTCGGTGGCTCCATCGAAAATCGGCGTGGCATATTTTTTACCGAGTTTCTGACCGGCCCAAGCCAGTACAGTCTCGTAAATCTGCCCTAAGTTCATCCGCGAAGGCACACCAAGTGGGTTCAGCACGATGTTTACGGGCGTCCCATCTTCCAGAAACGGCATATCTTCTTCCCGCACAATCCGCGCCACCACACCCTTGTTCCCGTGCCGACCAGCCATTTTGTCGCCTACTTTCAGTTTGCGCTTCTTAGCAATATAAACCTTTGCCAGCTTCACGATACCTGCCGGGAGTTCGTCGCCGACTTCCAGCGTAAACCGTTCGCGCTTAAACTTACCCGTAATCTCGCTTCGGCGGTGGTTGTAGCTTTTCACCAACTGCACCACCATCTGATTGGTTTTTGCGTCGTCTGTCCAACCTTCTAAGTTAATGTCGCTCAGCAGGTTAACTTCTTCAGCCACCGAATATTGGCTTTCGTCACGGTACGGATTCTTGTCCGGGAAAAGGTTCTCCGTAATATTTTTACGGCTAAACTTCACGCCCTTGCTCATGATGTCGTCACCGAATTTATGCTTGATGGTTTGGCTCGTTTTGCCGTCCAGCAAATCAGTCAATTTATCCAGCATCCGGGCGCGAAAGTCAACCAGTTCACGGCCGTACTTCTTCATCAGCACTTTCACTTCTTCTTTGTGCTTACCCCGCTCTTCTTTGGCAGGCCGCGCAAACAGTTTAGTGTCAATAACTACCCCTTTCAGCGATGGTGGTGCCTTTTTTGAGGCATCTTTCACATCACCGGCTTTATCGCCAAAAATGGCGCGGAGGAGCTTTTCTTCCGGTGTCGGGTCGCTTTCGCCCTTCGGTGTAATCTTACCGATCAGGATATCGCCTTCTTTCACCTCAGTTCCAACCCGCACAATGCCGTTTTCATCAAGGTTTTTGACGGTTTCTTCCGAAACGTTCGGAATCTCCGAAGTCAGTTCTTCTTCTCCACGCTTGGTATCGCGCACTTCAAGTTCAAACTCTTCAATGTGAATCGAGGTAAAAATATCCTCCCGCGCCACCCGTTCTGAGATCACAATAGCATCCTCAAAGTTGTATCCCTGCCAAGGCATAAAAGCAACTTTCATGTTCCGCCCCAACGCCAGTTCACCTTGTTGCGTGGCATAGCCTTCGCTCAATACGTCGCCTTTCTTCACCTTTTGGCCTTTCAGCACGGTGGGCTTCATATTGATACAGGTATCCTGGTTTGTCCGGCGGAACTTGATGAGTTTGTATGTTTTCCGGTCATCATCAAAACTTACTGCCAGTTGGTCGGGGGCCAGATCATACTTTACTACGATCTTCGTGGCATCTACAAACTCAACCACGCCGTTATGTTCAGCCAGGAACAATGCCCTCGAATCAACCGCCACGCGAGCCTCCAGCCCCGTTCCTACGATTGGGTTTTCTGGACGCAACAGTGGCACAGCCTGCCGTTGCATGTTTGAACCCATCAGGGCTCGGTTGGCATCATCATGTTCCAGAAACGGAATCATCGAAGCAGCCACCGATACAATCTGATTCGGTGCAATGTCCATAAACGTCACGCTTGACGGTTCGGCCATCGGGAAATCACCTTCAAAACGAGCCTTCAGTTTTTCAACCGAAAAGTTGCCTTTCTTATCAATCCCAGCGTTGGCCTGCGCGATGTAGTGCGAATCTTCTTCTTCGGCAGTCAAGTACATCACTGGCTTATCGGCCACTTTCCCGTTTTCGATAATCCGGTACGGCGTTTCGATGAAGCCCATACCGTTGATTTTGGCATAAACGCACAGCGACGAAATCAACCCGATGTTCGGGCCTTCCGGCGTTTCAATCGTGCAAAGGCGACCATAGTGGGTATAGTGAACGTCACGCACCTCAAAACCAGCGCGCTCTCGGCTCAAACCTCCCGGCCCCAGTGCCGACATCCGACGCTTATGCGTCACTTCGGCAAGCGGGTTAGTTTGATCCATGAACTGCGACAGTTGGTTAGTGCCGAAGAACGAGTTGATCACTGACGAAAGCGTCCGGGCATTGATAAGATCAACAGGTTTGAAGTCTTCATTATCCCGCACGTTCATCCGCTCTTTAATCGTCCGCGCCATCCGCGCCAGTCCTACCCCAAACTGAGAGTACAATTGCTCCCCTACCGTCCGAACGCGCCGGTTGCTAAGGTGGTCAATGTCGTCAACAACAGCTTTTGAATTAATCAGCCCAATAAGGTACTTCACGATGCAGACAATGTCTTCAGTCGTGAGAACTTTCATTTCATTGCCAATATCCAGGCCCAATTTCTTGTTGATGCGGTAGCGTCCCACATCACCGAGGTCATATCGTTTGTCCGAGAAAAACAGGCTCTGGATAATCTCCCGTGCTGTTTGTTCATCCGGTGCATCGGCATTTCGTAACTGCCGATAGATTTGCTCAACGGCTTCTTTTTCAGAGTTCGAGCTGTCTTTCTGCAACGTATTGTAGATGATGTTGTAATCGGCCACGTTCATATCTTCCTTGTGCAGGATGATTGACTTTTGGCCCGAATTTGTGATCGTATCAATGTCCTCAACACGCACCATCGAATCACGTTCGAGCAGTACCTCGTTCCGGCTGATTGACACTACCTCACCAGTGTCTTCATCAACGAAATCCTCCGTCCACGTTTTCAACACCCGCGCTGCCAACCGACGACCAATGGCTTTTTTGAGGTTATTAGGTGTAGCATTCACTTCTTCCGACAGCCCGAACAGGTCAAGAATGTCTTTGTCAGAACCGAAGCCAATAGCCCGCAGCAAGGTTGTGACCGGGAATTTCTTCTTCCGGTCAATGTAAGCGTACATGACGTTATTTACGTCGGTCGAAAACTCGATCCATGAGCCTTTAAACGGAATAATTCGCGCCGAGTAAAGTTTGGTGCCGTTGGTGTGTTTGCTCATCGAGAAAAACACGCCCGGCGAACGGTGCAACTGCGAAACAATCACCCGTTCGGCCCCATTGATGACAAACGACCCTTTTTCGGTCATGTACGGGATGTTCCCTAAGAAAACCTCCTGTTCGATAGTCTCGAAATCTTCGTTGTCCGGGTCACTGTTCGAGAGCCGAAGTTTAGCTTTCAGTGGTACTGAGTAAGTCAAACCACGATCAATAGACTCGTCAACCGAGTATTTAGGCGGGTCAACTGAATAGTCAATGAATTCCAGCTTGAAATTCTCGCGGGAATCAGAGATGGGGAAATTCTCCTGAAAAACCTTGAACAGCCCTTCCTGCGACCGATGGTCGGCGGGGGTGTCAAGTTGGAAAAAGTCCCGGAAAGACTTTACCTGAATATCCAGAAAGTCAGGATACCCAATCACTGGCTGAATCGTCGCAAAAGATTTGCGCGTACTGATGTTTGCGTTTGTAGCCAAGATTGTGAACGTTTAGTTGCGTAAGCGTCTCACGAAGAACTCATTACCAAGAAATGAGCGGGAGTTCTACACGTGGATAATCGGAACCTCAGACATCACCTGTCTAAGAGGGCGTAAGGGGCTAACGTGTAGCCATAAAGAAAAGTTTGTCTTTTCCAAGCACAAGACAAAAAATCCCCAAACAGGAAAAGACCTGACTGATAGTCAGGTCTCCTCTGCCTGGAGTAGCTGGCTGAGAAAGCCAGAATTACTTCATCTCAACTTCGGCACCGGCATCTTCAAGTTGCTTCTTGAGAGCTTCGGCTTCGTCTTTTGTCACGCCTTCTTTCACGGCGCGTGGTGAGTTATCAACCAGTTCTTTGGCTTCTTTCAGACCCAGACCTGTCAGGTCTTTCACCAATTTCACAACGGCGAGTTTGGCAGCACCCGGTGCTTTCAGGATCACATCGAACGCAGTTTTTTCAACAACGGCCGGAGCAGCATCGCCACCACCACCACCACCAGCCATCACTACCGGAGCCGCAGCCGCTGGTTCGATACCGTATTCATCCTTCAGGATGGTTGCCAATTCGTTTACTTCTTTGACGGTCAGGTTAACTAACTGTTCGGCGAATGCTTTCAAATCTGCCATGTCTGTATGCGTAGTTTAATGTTAATGAGCCGGTTAGCCCGTTGATTTAAAATTAGTTTTGGATCTCCTCGCGCTCTGAGAGCGTTTTGAGAATACCAGCAAGTTTGTTTCCACCGCCTTGCAGGGCTGAGATAACATTTTTGGCTGGTGATTGCAGTAAGCCGATAATTTCACCAACGAGTTCCTGCTTGCTCTTGAGCGTGAGCAGGGTATCGAGTTGGTCAGCACCGACAAATACGCTATAATCAATCGAGGCTCCTTTCAGTTGGAGTTTGTCGTTTATCTTGCGAAATTCTTTGATTAATTGCGCTGGTGCTTTCTGGTTTTCAGGATGAAACATCAATGCTGATTGTCCTTTCAGTACCGACTCATTAAACGGCGTGTAGTCTGCTTCGAGCGGTTCGAGAGCTTTTCGGATGAGTTTATTTTTCACCACTTTGTACTCGATACCGCGCTCAAAACACATCCGACGGAGTTGGTTGACTTCAGCAACCGACATACCACTGGCCTCCGCGATATAGAAAAATGGGTTGGCCCGGAACTTGTCCGTCAACTCCTCAATAAATTCACCTTTTTCTTCCCGGTTCATGATTATACGCCAGCTACGGTTCCTTTATCAACTGTCACACTCGGACTCATGGTGCTTGACAAGTGAATTGCCTTCACGTAGGTGCCTTTTGCCGACGAAGGCTTTAGACGCAACAACGTAGTAATCAACTCCTGCGCGTTTTGGGCCAGTTTTTCCGGCTCGAACGAAACTTTGCCAATGCTAGTGTGAATAGCACCCTGCTTGTCAACTTTGAAGTCAATTTTACCGGCTTTCACCTCCCGCACAGCTTTACCCACTTCAGGAGTCACCGTACCCGATTTCGGGTTTGGCATCAGCCCGCGTGGCCCCAGAATACGGCCCAACCGGCCCACTTTTGCCATTACACTCGGCATCGTGATGATTACGTCAATATCTGTCCAGCCCTGCTCGATTTTCGTGATGTATTCATCCAAGCCAACATAGTCGGCACCCGCTTCTTTCGCTTCGGCCTCCTTATCGGGTGTGCAAAGCACCAATACGCGAACCGTTTTCCCCGTACCGTTTGGCAACGTGGCAACGCCCCGCACCATCTGATCGGCCTTGCGCGGATCAACGCCTAACCGAACGTCAATGTCTACTGAAGCATCGAATTTTACGTACGAAATGTCTTTCATCAAAGCAGCCGCTTGTTCGAGCGAGTACTCTTTTGTGGCATCGTATTTAGTCTGCGCTTCTTTTTGTTTTTTTGTCAACTTCGCCATGTCTGTGATATGTTTAGGCCAATGGCTTGTTAATTGTCCCAAGGGGATTTCCCTGATACAGTAATTCCCATGCTGCGTGCTGTACCAGCGATCATTTTCATGGCCGAATCGATTGTGAAAGCATTTAAATCAGGCATTTTGGTTTCGGCGATTACTTTCACCTGATCCCAAGACACCGAACCTACTTTGTTGCGGTTTGGCTGGGCCGAACCGCCTTTCACTTTGGCCGCTTCCATGAGCATAATTGGGGCGGGTGGGGTTTTGATTACAAAGTCAAACGACTTGTCTTTGTAATAAGTAATAACCACCGGCAACACCATACCCATCTTGTCCTGCGTCCGTCCATTGAACTGCTTGCAGAATTCCATGATATTCAAACCTTTGGAACCCAAAGCCGGGCCAATCGGCGGAGAGGGGTTAGCCTGACCGCCTTTTACCTGGAGTTTGACGTAGCCAACTACTTCTTTTGCCATCTTCTTACTTTGTTGTGCCGGTCAAACCGATGTTCGCAGAGGGAAGCTTCCGAACACAGCCGACATTGGCGATGTACTACTGTTATTGTACTTCTTTTTCTACTTGTGCGTAACTGAGTTCTACCGGAGTGCTCCGGCCAAATATCTTCACGATAACGTTCAATTTCTTTTTATCATCAAAAACCTCTTCAACATTACCAACGAACCCACTGAACGGCCCATCAATTACTTTTACAGACTCATTCCGCAGAAAAGCCACTGTTGGTGTTGCAATTTCCTGCTTGTCTTCTTCTACTTTTCCCAGAATTCGGGTCACTTCCGACTGGCGCATCGGAACCGGGATTTTGGTGGTTGTTCCGGTTTGGGCGTTGCCCAGAAAACCAAGAACGCCGGGCATATTCAAAATTAGGTCGAGCGCACGGTTATTATTCAGGTCGGCAGAAATCAGGATGTACCCAGAGAAAATAAGTTTCTCCCGGATACGTTTCTTACCATTCCTCATCTCGATAATTTTCTCAATCGGGATGAGAACTTCAGGAATAACCTCTTCCAACTTTTGCCGTAGAATCTCGGCATCGATGTACGATTTTATTTTCCGTTCTTGCCCCGAAACAGCCCGAACGACATACCAGTTAAGACCACCGTTTTCCATTTGTTTGCTTGTTTAGACGTTTGCCTGTTCGTTGGTCAGTCTGCTGAACGAACGAAACGTGCCAACCAAACTGACGAACAGCCAAACAAACAAACCACTCTTTAGAATGACTGATAAAAAGCGTTCAGCCCGTTCTCAAAAACAAAATCAATCAGGCCCACCACAAGAGCGAACAGAATTGACGCGACCAGCACGAGGGTCGAACTGGCCTGTAGATCGTTGAATTTCGGCCAGGTAACGTTGTGCTGAAACTCGTCCCACGAAGCCCGCAGGAAAGCGATTAATTTATCCATCTGTATAAGGGATTGGCACGGGTGGAGAGATTCGAACTCCCATCAGCGGTTTTGGAGACCGACATTCTACCCTTGAACTACACCCGTTTATTGTGTCCCGCCGAAACGGACTGCAAAAGTACCACATTTATCCAAAAAACAAGTGCATTCCGAAATCAGAATGCACTTGTTTTAACAAACGTAGCTTAGTCGAGGATTTCAGTCACCTGGCCAGCACCTACGGTGCGACCACCTTCACGAATAGCGAAGCGGAGACCTTTCTCCATGGCAATTTTATTAATCAGCTGTACCTCAACGGTAATGTTATCACCTGGCATTACCATTTCCACATTCGCTGGCAACGAGATTTCACCCGTTACGTCGGTTGTGCGGAAATAGAACTGCGGACGGTATTTGTTAAAGAAAGGAGTGTGACGACCACCTTCTTCTTTCGACAGCACATACACCTCGGCCTTAAACTTCTGGTGTGGTTTTACCGAACCCGGCTTGCAGATTACCATACCCCGACGGATGTCCGTTTTTTCGATACCGCGCAGAAGAAGACCTACGTTATCGCCAGCCTCACCCCGGTCCAGGATTTTGCGGAACATTTCCACACCCGTTACAACCGATTTGAGGTTTTCGGCACCCATACCCAGGATTTCCACTTGCTCACCTGAGTTAATGATACCCCGTTCAATACGGCCCGTTGCTACCGTTCCACGACCTGTGATTGAGAACACGTCTTCAACCGGCATCAGAAATGGCAACTCGGTCTGACGTGGAGGCAGTGGAATGAAATCATCCACACTCTGCATCAGTTCTTCGATGGTTTTTACCCACTGATCATCGCCGTTCAGACCACCCAGGGCCGAACCTTGAATAACCGGGATGTTATCGCCATCGAAGTTGTAGAACGACAGCAATTCGCGGATTTCCATCTCAACGAGTTCGAGTAGTTCTGGATCATCAACCATGTCCACTTTATTCATAAACACGACCAACTGAGGCACACCAACCTGGCGTGCAAGCAGGATGTGCTCACGAGTCTGTGGCATTGGGCCGTCGGTTGCTGCTACTACCAGAATAGCACCGTCCATCTGAGCGGCACCCGTTACCATGTTTTTCACATAGTCGGCGTGGCCCGGACAGTCAACGTGCGCGTAGTGACGGTTTACCGTAGAATACTCTACGTGCGATGTATTGATGGTAATACCGCGCTCCTTTTCTTCGGGAGCGTTGTCAATCGAGGAGAAGTCCCGGACAGCGGCCAGACCCTTTCCGGCCAGCACTTTCGTAATGGCAGCCGTCAGCGTCGTTTTACCGTGGTCAACGTGACCAATCGTACCGATATTTACGTGCGGTTTCGAGCGGTCAAAATTTTCTTTTGCCATGTTAAACGCTTGTTAAACTGTTATTGGTTGTTTTGGATGAACTTGCAACTAACGAAGAAAGTGCCAGTGAAGGCACTTGTCCTATCAAGTCGTGGGTAATCAGTGTGAAGGCCACTATGCTTTTCAACCTGTTTGCCCGGTAAGCAACCCGTTTGCGTCAGTTGCTTTTCGACTTAGAGCCTTCTATCGGATTTGAACCGACGACCTCTTCCTTACCAAGGAAGTGCTCTACCACTGAGCTAAGAAGGCAGTTTTTTAATGAGCAGAAGACGGGTCTCGAACCCGCAACCTATAGCTTGGAAGGCTATCGCTCTACCAATTGAGCTACTTCTGCGTACTGTAATTTGTGGGGAGTGGAGGATTCGAACCTCCGAAAGCGTAAGCTAGCAGATTTACAGTCTGATCCATTTGGCCACTCTGGAAACTCCCCGATTTGTGCTGTAAAAGAACGGTTTCCAGACCGTTTTGGGTTTGGAGTTGCAAAAGTAGCGGGTTTTTGGTTGTTGTCAATGCGTTGCCAAAAAATAATTGTCGAATCCTGCACTTTAGGCAATTACCCGACCGAGTTCGCGTACTTCGCCAACTTTTTGTCGCAAGTCAGGAAGATTATCTCCCAAAACCGTAACGTGGCCCATTTTGCGAAAGGGTTTGGTGATGGCTTTGCCATATAGAAACGGAAAAACGCCCGGCATTGCCAGTAATTCGGCAAAACCTTCGTAGCAGGCAGGGCCGGTGAAACCCGGTTGGCCCAGAAGGTTGACCATTGCCGCCGGGCTGTGGATGGCAGTGCTCCCCAGCGGGTAATTCAAAATTGCCCGCCAGTGTTGCTCAAACTGCGACGTGACGTTAGCCCGAATGGTGTGGTGACCGCTATTGTGGGGGCGCGGAGCCACTTCATTTATCAGTACCTGAGCGGGTTCGGTATTTTCAGACTTTGTGAGAAATAACTCAACGGCCAGCGTTCCAACAATGCCAAAGGCTTCAGCGGTTTGACGGGCCAGCGTTTGTGCTTGATTATCAACCGTTCCTGAAATATCGGCGGGTGCAAATAGGTATTCGACCAGATTATGCTCCGGGTGTAACACCATCTCAACCGTCGGAAATGTTGTTACATCACCGCGTTCATTACGCGCCACGATTACGGCCAACTCTTTATCAAAATCAACGGCTTTCTCTAAAATCCCCGGCGCATCGAACGCTTTTTCTAAATCGGCAATCGTAGCGATGCGCTGAACGCCCCGACCGTCGTAACCGTCGCGGCCTAATTTGTGGAAGGCCGGAAAGAAATCAGGGTTTTGGGCAAAAACGTCGGCAACATCGGCGCGGGTTTCAGTCAGAATAAAATCGGATGTGGGCAGGTTATTATCCCGATAAAATTGCTTTTGCAACCGTTTATCCTGAATAATTTTGATCACCGACGGTTGCGGAAACACTTGCTTTCCAACCCGTTCGAGGGCTTCAAGGGCTTCGATATTTACCCGCTCAATCTCAATCGTCAGCACATCAACGGCCTGACCAAATTGCCAAACCGTGTTATAATCTATGAGCGAGCCGACCGTGAATTGAGCGCAAAGATGGCGGCAAGGAGCGTGCGGGTCAGGGTCAAGAATATGAACGGGGAGGTTCCAGTCAACAGCGGCCTGCACCAACATCAGGCCAAGTTGCCCACCGCCGAGAATACCAATTGTTTTTGCCACAGCATCTATTCGTAATAATACCCGAAGATGATACCCATCTCGTCGTCGGAGGTCAGCCCAAACGTCACGACTTTATTCGTTGTATTGTTATAGGTGATTTCGGAGGTGAGTCCTTCGCCGGCGTTGAGTTTAATGGGGCTGGCAAAGGTAATCATG
Source organism: Cytophagales bacterium (assembly GCA_038247465.1). Lineage (GTDB taxonomy): Bacteria > Bacteroidota > Bacteroidia > Cytophagales > Spirosomataceae > JBBRNH01. The sequence goes on along the minus strand of JBBRUV010000024.1, from coordinate 2,910 downwards.
TCGGGGTTTTCCCAGCCGGTGGATGTATAGACGATTTCGCCGTTGCGCGGGCTACCACTAATTTTGATAATAAATTTCTCGCCGAGTTTGTGGGTATGCGAAGTTAGGGCCAGAATGGTCCGAGCTTTGGCAAAGGTGAACGTTTTTGAGACTGTTACGCGGACGTTTGGCTGCAGCTTCTGCTCCTGATTACCAAGATTAAGTGCCTTAACCACCAATTTAACCTTCGAGACATCAATGGTATAAAGGTTAATCGTGGCCTCGCCGGGCAGGGTCGTTCCCGTTTTATTGACGTAATGCGAATTTAAATCGAGCGATGTGTTGGCGGGCATGAGCAGGGCCGCGCCTTCGGGAAAGGTATAATCAGAGTTGGGCGATTGGGTACCGGCCACGAAGATGTGGTTCTGCATGGAGAGAAACGTGAGCAGATTGAGCGTGTTATCGGCGTTGCGGAGGTCGCGGAGGGTGTTGGCTCCGGGCATTGCATTACTGGTGAAGCCATAAGCAATAAAGTGGTGGCTGTTGGCCCGCATTTTTATTTGAATCCGGTTCACATACGTTTCGGCGGAGTTGCCCACGTCGCGCCGGATAAACAGTTCGCGTTCAAAATTTGGTTTCACATCAAATTGGCCCGTAGTCAGTTGAAAACCCGTTCCAGCGACTGGTTTTGTCAACGGCGTGAAGGTAGTGCTGACCGAAGTGATCGGCGTTTTATCATCCAGTAACGCCGGATCAACCACGTTGCCTTCTTTGGGCGCACCCGCTTCGACCCATCGCCGGACAAATTCAACCTGCCCCGCCGAAAGCAAATTACCACCCAACGGCATCGGGTTTCCGTATTGCTTGCCGGCGTGGTGACCGGCGGCATCGGGCGAGAGTTTGTGATACAACAGGCTCAGGGTTGAGTTGAAAGCCGTTACCCGTTTGAGACCATCAGCCAATGCACCGCTGTTTTTGGGAGCCACGCCCACCAGATTCTGATACGCCACGCCATCGGCCAACACCAGCCCGTGCTGATTAAACGACGCATCTTTTTCTGACGCATGGCAGCCTTGTGTCGCACACGAGGTAGTCAGGATTTTTTGCTGCATGAGTGCGAAACTGGCCGTTGGCAACGGGGTCGTGGCCGCATCACCGGCGGGTTGCTGGCACGATTGAAGCGTTACCGCGCTGAGGGCGACAACAAACAGGAAAAGAAGAAGCAGAAGGGGGCGACGCATGAGGTTCGTTTTTCAGGTATGACAACGATTGTTTGGAAAACGTTGGCTGGCAACGGTTTAGTTTTAGGAGTAGCTTATTCTTAGAAATTAAGCGTCAGCTACTGAATTTTCAAGGATGCTGTAAGTTTATCCGGCTTCTTTACACCAACCAGCCGTTATGAACAACCCTTATTTCTCGCTCCTACGCACCTCGTGGCAGTATGCCCGCCACGAACGGAGCCGCTACGTGCTGATTTACAGCCTGTTCATTGTGGCACAGGGAATAAATTCGCTGGGGCCTTTGCTGTATGGCTGGTTTATCAACGCTATTCAGCAAGATGGACTGCGGGTGCTGGAATCGGGTTGGCTCTACGCCGGAGCGTTTCTCGGTATTCGGCTGGCAGAGTGGGCATTTCATTTTTCGGCGCGGGTAATGGAGCGCAATCTGGCGTTTAGCCTGAGCCGGAATTTTTTGCAGGAACGCTACCACCAAACCCTGCACCTGCCCGTGCGCTGGCATCAGGATAACCACAGCGGGGCCACCATCAACCGAATCCGCAAAGCATATGAATCGCTGAAAGAATTTTTTGAAACCGGCTTTGAGTACCTCCAGACGGCGTTTCAGTTTTTGTTTTCGTTCGGGGCCATGCTCTATTTTTCGCCGGTGTTTGGCACCATAGCCGTTGGCCTGGGGGCGCTGACGGTCTGGGTAATTGTACGGTTTGATAAACCCATGATTGCTGCCATTGACGAAACCAACGAGCGCGAACACACCCTGTCTTCTACCTTGTTCGACACGCTGTCGAACATCGTAACAGTGATTACGCTGCGGCTCGAAAAACCAATGGAAAACGCACTCCTGCAAAAAGTAGCGGCTATTCTGCCGCCGTTTCGGCGGCAGGTCAGGATCAATGAATGGAAATGGTTCGTGGCCGATACGTTGGTGGGCGTGATTTATGTGGTGATGATGTTGGGCTATCTCTACCAAAACTATGCCGATGCGTCGGACCATCCAGGCAAAATTTTCCTGCTTGGCGGTCTGGTCACGCTGCTGAGTTATGTCAATCAGTTTACGAGCGTTTTTCACAACGTGGCCTACCTCTACAATCAGGTCGTACAGCAAAACACCAACGTCGAAACGGCCCGGCACATCGCCACCGCCTACGCCGACCACCACCGCCCCGAAGCCATGCAGCCGTTGCCAAAACATTGGAAAATTATTGATTTACAGGGCTTTACGTTTTTATACCCCAGTCCCTCAACCCCAGAACAGGGAGTTTCAGACGCAGCAACTCTTCTTTCGGGGGTTGGGGGGCTTTCGGAGATTGCTATCAAACTTCATCGCGGGCAGCGCGTGGCGTTTATCGGCGAAAGCGGCTCCGGCAAAAGCACGTTGCTGGCCCTGTTGCGGGGCTTGTATGACCCCTCGCCCGGAGCCATTATCCGTGCCGACGGAATGCTGATTGCTGATTTCGGGGCCGTGAGCGAGACAGTAACGCTGTTTCCGCAGGAGCCGGAGATTCTTGAGAACACCATTCAGTATAATATCACGCTTGGTTTACCTTTCGATCAGGCGGAGGTAGAAGCCGTTTGCCGGGCCGCATATTTCGAGGATGTAGTGGCACAATTGCCCAACGGCTTTGAATCGGGCTGATCTAGTTGTTTGATTTCGTTGATTTCCAAAATCAAACGCTCCACTACAAATTGGGGT
>JBBRUV010000023.1:0-23569 GCA_038247465.1 Cytophagales bacterium | reverse complement strand
TTCGCATCCCGAACCCGCTCCATAATGGGCCGCAGGGCGCAGGTAACTTCGTCGGTGCAGTCGTCACATTTCACATAAAAATTATGCGACACGCAGGGAGTCGGGGCAATTGGCCCGTCAATCACGCGCAACACCTGCGCCAGATTAACCCGGCCCGGTTCAACGCGCAACAGGTAGCCCCCGCCTTTGCCTTTTTGACTTTGCAGGATGCCGTGATTCCGGAGTTCGAGCAGGATAGCCTCCAGAAATTTTTTCGGGATATTTTCTTTGGCCGAAATGTAGGATATCAGTATCGGCCCTTTCCCGAATTCTTCGGTGAGTACTTTTAAAGCTTTGATCGCATACTTTGCCTTCTTGGAAATCATGGCGTTACGGTTGTGTAAGGGTAAAACGAGTAATAGAACTCCATTTGTTTGGTAGGTATTGATTACAAACAGGCAAGTTAGTGGCAAAACATAGACCAGACAAGTTTTTGTTCATATTTCGGCTTTCATTGCTATTATTTCGCGTTCGATCATTTCCCGGTACGGGTGAAAGTCAACTTGCAACGTATGCCGCGCCGACCGATTGTAACGCCGTTTATTTCGGTTATTGTCCCGACTGACAGCCAATTGCATTGGATTTTTATCGGGTAATCGGCATCGGCCAGTAATCAGTTCGGCAATCCAGCGAGACTGTACTTCGGCCAGCGGCATAATGGCTCCCAGGGGTTGCAGCAACCCCAGAAAATACAATCCCGGAAAATCGGGATGCACCACCCGCCGGTAGAGTTGCAAATCGTTGGACGATTCGACGTTAAAAAAGTCATTACCAAAAAACGGAAACGACACCTTGTAGCCAGTGGCATACACAATCACATCAAACGTATCGTGGCTGCCATCGGCAAAATACACATCGCGCCCATCAAAACGGTCAATATTGGGTTTGAACGTTACCAAACCCCGGCCCGCCAGATTCAGAATATCCTGCGAAATAGTGGGGTGTTCACTCAGGAGCGGGCGGTTGGGCTTTGGTACACCATACCCCGCCTGACGGCCCCGCGCCAACCACAGAGAAAGACCCAGAAAAACACGCTGCACGGCCATTGGCAAACGGGAAGTCAGGGGGTTGGCTAATGAATCGAACGGCATACCCATGAGCCAGTTTGGAATAATATAGGCTCCGCTCCGGGTCGAGACGGTTACGGGTGCATCGTAGAGCCGGGCGGCTTCGCAGGCAATGTCCATCGCCGAGTTGCCCATTCCCACCACCAGCAATTTTCGGCCCTGGAGTTGGTCGGGCGTTTTGTAGAAATGCGAGTGCAGGGTTTCGCCCGTAAACTGCCCCGGAAACGCCGGTTCGGGATAACGGGGATTCCAGTGGTGGCCGTTGGCAACAAGCAGGTGTCGGTAGGTGCGGGTTCGCCCGTCGCTGGTCGAGACCTGATACTGCCCGTCAACTGTTCGTTCAACGTGCTCAACGCCGGTATTGAACTGAATGGCATCCCGAAAGCCAAAATGATCTACATACCGCTCAAAATACTGAATAATCTGGCTGTGATGCGGAAACATAGGGTAGTCTCGCGGCATCGGGAAGTCAGAATAAGCCATCACGTCGCGGTTGGTATTGATGTGCAGCGATTTATACGCCGAAGACATTCCGTTATCGTTCTGATACCGCCAGTTGCCGCCAATGCCCGACCCTCGCTCGAAGCAATCAAAGGCGATACCCTGCTGATGAAGGGTTTTGGCGGCTGCTATGCCCGACGAGCCCGCGCCAATAATGCAGACATCAGGATTTTGTGTATCGGTCACGAACGTCGAAAAAGATAAATTATTCTACGAAGGTAACAATAAAGCTATGTTTTAAAGGGCTTCTCTAAATCCTGAATACGTTAGCTGGGTAAAACCTACATTTACAGGCATTTTCAGCGCAGATTCAACTAATCTTTTTTTCATGGCACAACATTCCGTTACCCTCGGCGAGAGAGAATTTTTCCCGTTCATTAAATCCCCTGTCCAGTTTGAAGGCCGCGAGTCGGATAATCCACTGGCGTTTAAGTTCTACGATGCCAGCCGCACTATTCTGGGTAAGCCCATGAATGAACTGTTTCGGTTTGCGGTGGCGTATTGGCATACCTTCTGCGGCACCGGGGCCGATCCGTTTGGGCCGGGCGTAAAACATTTTCCCTGGGATGCAAACCCCGATCCACTCGCGGCTGCCCGCGATAAAATGGACGCGGCTTTTGAGTTCATTACCAAAATGGGCATGGACTATTACTGTTTCCATGATGTGGATGTGGCTCCCGAAGGTAAATCGAACCACGAATTTGAAGCCAACTTTCGCAGGATTGTTGACTATGCCCGGCAAAAACAAGCTGCCAGTGGCGTAAAACTGCTCTGGGGAACGGCCAATCTGTTCTCGCACGAACGCTACATGAACGGGGCCAGCACCAACCCCGATTTTCATGTACTGGCGCACGGGGGCTGGCAGGTCAAAAACGCCATTGATGCCACTATCGAACTCGGTGGGCGCGGCTATACCTTCTGGGGCGGGCGTGAGGGCTATATGTCGCTCCTGAATACGAACATGAAACGGGAGCAGCAACACCTCGGTAAGTTCCTGCAAATCAGCCGCGATTATGCCCGGCAGCAGGGTTTTACGGGTAATTTCTACATCGAACCCAAACCCGCCGAACCCAGCAAACATCAGTACGATTTCGACGCGGCAACGGTGGTCGGTTTCCTGAATCAGTACGGCTTGCAGGATGATTTCAAGCTAAACATCGAAACCAACCATGCTACCCTTGCCAACCACACCTTTGCTCATGAGTTGCAGGTAGCGGCCGATAACAGTATGCTCGGCAGCATTGATGCCAACCGGGGCGATTACCAGAACGGCTGGGATACTGACCAGTTTCCGGTAGATGTGTATGAACTGACCGAGGCCATGCTGGTGATTTTAGAAGCGGGTGGTTTTGAGACGGGTGGCGTAAACTTCGATGCCAAAACGCGCCGGAACTCTACCGACCTCGACGATATTTTTATTGCCCACATCGGCGGGATGGATGCTTTTGCGCGGGCCGCAATTGCTGCCGAAGCCATTTTGGAGAAATCAGCCTACAAAAAACTCCGCGCCAACCGTTACGCCAGCTTCGATACCGGAGCCGGGGCCGATTTTGAAACCGGTAAACTCACCCTCGAAACGCTGCGCCAGTTTGCCATGACCAACGGCGAACCAGCCCAAACCAGCGGAAAGCAGGAGTTGTATGAGATGATTGTAAATCAGTATATCTGATCACTTTTTTAACCGCAAAGGCGCTAAGGTGGCACGAAGTACGCAAAGACGCTAAGGTATTTTTCTTTGCGCCTTTTGCGTGAGTCTTTGCGTGTTTGCGGTTAAAACTCCTCTAACTAACTTTTCTCAAACACTACCCCTAATTTTTAGTAATACTGCCAGCACAAACTCAACAAACACAACCATGCTGGAACGCTTAGAAGAAATCAGAGAAAATATTTTCCGGTATTTAGAAGCCCGAATCGAATTGTTCACTCTCGAAACGCGGGGCAAAGTAGAAGAAGGGGTGGTGCAGGCCGTTCATGGCGTTATACTGGCCTTGCTGGGCATGATGACGATGATTTTCTTATTCAGTTTATTGGCCGCCTACCTCAACCAAGTTACCGAAAGCCGCTACATGGGATTTGTGATTGTGGCCGGTTTCTTCCTGATACTGACTGTCATCTGGGCCATTGCCAAAGATGCGTTCACAAACCGAATCAGGCTCGTGGCTTATGGTATTATCAAAAAAAGTCAGGAGAAGAAAGCCGAAAACAAGTCAGAAGCCGTGCGTGATCTGATGAATCAGACGCGGACAACGATGGACGAAAATAGTCGCCGGCTGACTGAGACCCGGTAATCCGCCTGGCTTAATTCACTCACGAATGAAAATTTTACCTTAATTTTAGACCTGTTAAGTCAATGGAAGACCCAAAAGTATTGTTTGCTGATACCACTGCCCGCCGGGCCGAACTGATGGCCGCTACCGAGCGGCTGAAATCATCGCTCGAACATAGTGTTGACGATATCAAGGACAACATCAAAGACAATGCCGCCGAAATCGGCAAAACAGCCGGGTATGTAGCCGCCGTTGCATTGGCTGTGTTTATCATCGCTGATCTCATTCTGCCGAAGTCAGACGAGTATAAGTACGCCGAGAAATACGGTGAACCAGACGACAGCAATGATGATGACGATGACCATCAGGAGCGTTACGCCGTCCAAAGTGGGCGCAAGTCCGGCAACCGTGGACCAAACCAATCGGCTATTGGCGGTTTGATTGGTGGGCTGATTACGACCGCAGTGACTAACTTGCTGCGCGAACAGGCAACTGGTTTTTTAGCGCGAATCCGTCAGAATAATGCAATCAATCCCGCAGCCACTCCCCAGCGTGACGAGCAATACCACCAAAAAGCACCCACGCAACCTGTTAGCTACGCTTCAAACGTATAAACAATCGGGCCGCAAAGCCCTTGCTGTCTTGCTCGATCCCGATCAGGTCGGGCAAAACCTGTTTTCAGGGTTATTGACCCAAACGAAGCGCTATAACGTTGATTTCTTCTTTGTTGGGGGTAGTCTTATCACCGAATATACCCACAAGGCGTTGGTCGCCAGTATTCGGCAGCACACCGATACGCCTGTGATTCTGTTTCCGGGTAACTCGCTCCATATTGAGCCAACTGCCGACGCTATTCTACTGCTCTCGCTGATTTCGGGCCGCAACCCGGAATTTTTGATTGGGCAACACGTTATTGCCGCACCGTTGCTGAAAACCAGTGGGTTAGAGATTTTACCAACGGCTTATATGTTGGTTGACAGTGGTACACAAACAACCGTTTCGTATATCAGTGGTACAACGCCCCTACCCTACGATAAACCCAGCGTGGCCGCCTGCACAGCCATGGCGGGCGAAATGCTTGGCCTGAAACTGACCTACATGGATGCCGGTAGCGGGGCGCGTCGGCCCATACCAGCCGCCATGATTGCGGCTGTTCGGAAGGCCGTTGACACGCCCATTATTGTTGGTGGCGGGATTAATTCCGGCGAAAAAGCCTACACCGCCCTCCAAGCCGGGGCCGACCTAATTGTGGTGGGTAACGGTCTCGAAGAAAACCCCGATTTGCTCCCCGAATTAGCGGCTGCGTTGCAGGCATTCAATGGGAAAACGGTGTCGGTGTAGCACCGGCAATGCTGCCGGCGGGCCGCAAGGCCAATACGTCAACGATAATTTATCAGTAAAACTGCTTTTCGTCTTTCCGGTAGGATTGCCGAAGCTACACCCATGAACTCGTTACGCCCCCTGTCTCCCGATCAACTTTTTGGCGAATTATTCTGCGATGTGCAGTTAGGCCACGTCTTTGCCGACTCTAAAACGTTTGTGGATTGCGTTCCCAAATCAGCCCCGGCAGTGATTTTATCGGGGTATGAAACCGAAAAAAGCCAACCGGATTTTGACCTGAGGGCGTTTGTTGACAAGCATTTTAGTGTTCCTCAGCCAATCGTTTCGGGTTTTGTGGCCGATACCACCCTTGCGACCGCCGAACACATTGAGCGTATTTGGCCGTATCTGACGCACCACGCCGGGGTTACGGCATCGGGAGAGAGTTTATCAGAATCGGGTTCGCTGTTGCCGTTGCCAAATCCTTACGTGGTGCCGGGAGGCCGATTTCGGGAGGTTTTTTACTGGGACAGCTACTTCACAATGCTCGGTCTGCGCGAATCGGGACGGTGTGACCTTATCCGGCAAATGCTCGATAATTTTGCGTATCTCATTGATAGTTACGGGTTTATCCCGAACGGCAACCGAACCTATTTCCTGAGTCGGTCACAACCGCCGTTCTTTTCGATGATGGTGCAGTTGCTGGCCGGGATTGACGGGTCGGCGGTGCTGGCGAAATACCTGCCACAATTAGAGAAAGAATATGCCTTCTGGATGGCAGACGCAACGCAGCTTTCGCCCGAAACGCCGATTATCAAGCGCGTGGTCTGGATGCCCAACGGGGCAATTCTGAACCGTTACTGGGACGACACGCCGACACCCCGCCCGGAATCGTACCGCGAAGAAATTGAACTAACCAGAACAGCCGAAGCGCAGGGTATCGTGCCATCAACGCTCTACGAACACATCCGGGCGGCTTGTGAATCGGGCTGGGATTTCAGCAGCCGCTGGTTTGCCGACGGGCAAACGATGGCAACCATCCAAACGGCTGATTTAGTGCCGGTTGACCTCAATTGTCTGCTTGCCGATCTGGAATTTACGCTGCATTACGCCTACAAACTGGCCGAAAAACCTACGGAAAGCGAGACCGTGTTGGCCGCGTTTATGCGTCGGATGGAAGCCATTGATCTGTTTTTCTGGAATGATGAAGCCCAGTTTTTTACTGATTTTGACCTGAAACGGCTTACGCAGTCGGATCAATTAACGCTGGCCGGGGTGTTTCCGCTGCTCATCAACATGGCCGACGATACGCAGACGTTTCTGACCTACACCCGGCTTCGGCAGGATTTTTTGCAGCCCGGCGGCTGGGTTACAACGCTCACCAACACCGGCCAACAGTGGGATTCGCCCAATGGCTGGGCTCCCTTACAATGGATCGTTTATAAGGCGTTGGCCGATGCCGGAGAGCCGGAAGAGGACGATACAAATGACATGAAAGCTGTTCGTGCCGAGTACCTGAAAACCGCCAATGAAGGCTGCGACCGTTGGCTCGCCCTGAACGACCGGGTTTTCAAAGCCACCGGCAAAATGATGGAGAAATATAACGTGGTGGGCGATACACTGACTACTGGTGGGGGTGAATACGCCAATCAGGATGGTTTCGGCTGGACTAATGGCGTGTATCTGGCCTTGCTGAACACAAAAGTGGAACGCGGATTTAAAGGGATTTACACAGATTAATTCAAAAAATTTGTGTAAATCTTTTCAAACCTGCGTCATCCGCGTTCCAATGATTACTGCAACTTATTCAAATTACTGTTCCTGCGGCTGTACGCAAAATATACAATTACGCCGAGTGTACACCAGATCAAAAACGAGATTTTGGTGTCTGTCCGCAGATTCCACATCAGGTACAAATTTGCGACAATGCCGAGCGTGGCAATCACGGGGAGAGCGGGTGCTTTGTAAGGGCGTTCGAGATTGGGTTCGCGGATGCGCAACAGCCATACTGCCCCGCAAATCATGGCGAAGGCCAGCAACGTTCCCGAACTGCACAACTCCGACACTTTATCAATCGGCGTTAAAGCCGCCACCGTTGAGACGATACCACCCACCAGAATTGTGCTTTTCCAGGGCGTTTTAAACGTTGGGTGAATTGACGCAAACAGATTTTTCGGGAGCAGACCATCTTTCGCCATGCCGAGGAAAATCCGGGTTTGGCCGAGCATCATCACCAGCATCACCGAGGTCAGGCCGGCAATGGCCGCAATCGTAATCAGATACACGGCCCACGTCAGACCCGGAATGTCAGCAAATGCCTGAGCAACAGGGGCTTTCAGGTCCAGTGCGTCGTACCGAACCATACCCGTTAGCACGAGTGAGACCAGAACATACAGCACTGTGCAGATAATGAGCGAGGCAATGATGGCAAACGGCACGTCTTTCTTGGGGTTGATGGCTTCGCCGGCCTGCGTCGAAACGGCATCGAACCCGATATAGGCAAAGAATACAATGCCAGCCGCCGTCACAATTCCGTCGAAACCGTAGTGCGTTTGTCCGGTATCATCAACTACCGGAGCCGGGATAAAGGGAGTCCAGTTAGCAACATCCACAAAAAACGACCCAGCGATAATTACGAAAATCACCGTTGCCACCTTCATAATCACGATGATATTGTTGGTGCTTGCCGCTTCTTTGATTCCTTTTACCAGCACATACGTCACGCACCACACGATCAGAAACGCGGGCAGGTTTACCGCAAACGAGAAGTCAGGAATGGTTTCGCCCGCAGCGCGGAGTTTTTCGGCTTTTTCCTGGGCAGTAATGGGATCGTTCATCAACCAGATCGGCGGGTCAATACCGACCAAATGGAGCAGTTTCTCGAAATACCCCGACCAACTCACGGCAACGGTAGTGGCTCCCATCATGTATTCTAAAATCAAATTCCAGCCGATGAGCCACGCAAAAATCTCACCCACCGTGCCATACGAGTACGCATATGCCGACCCTTCGACGGGGAGAATCGAGGCAAATTCGGCGTAACAAAGGGCGGCAAATGCACAAGCCGTACCCGCAATCATAAACGACAATGCCAATGCCGGACCAGCCCATTGATTGGCAGCAATGCCCGTCAGCACAAATACGCCCCCACCAATAACGGCCCCGATACCGAGCGATGTCAGCGACCATCGTGTAAGAACCCGCTTGAGTTCGCTTTTTTTCATGTCGGCTTCGTAAGCCGCTAAGGGTTTTCTGCGCCAGATGCTGGTGGTGTCAACCGATTTTTTTACTTGTGCTTCCATCGTAATGAAGAAAAGAATGTTAGGAGAAAACGTGATTTCATGAAATAATATACGGCGAAAACGGCCCGAAAGATACAGAAATGTAGGTACGATTCCGAAAAACTGCCCCCCATAATCTTACCTGCCTTTGTTGTAGCGGGGCGGGCCTTTCTCAATCTGAAAGTCGCGGAGTTGGTCAAAGTTAATGGCGGCATAGCCCTGATACGCGATGAACGACCAAAGCGGCTGATCGTCGGTTAAAACAACAAAATCCGTTTTGGCTAACGCATACAGCCCTAAATCAGTTAAGCCAAACGCCTGAAACTGTGGCTTTTGGTTGGTGAGGACGGCTGCGCCGGGAATATACGCTTCGTCTAAAACCTCAATTTCAGCAGCAATCTGGTGGAGCAACCGGCTAAAACGACCACTACGTTTATCAATTAGGTTGATGACTTCGGTGAGTACATTGGGCGTAACGGTGAGTTGGTTGAATGTGGCTACCCAGCGGGCCAAAACAACGAAATCATCGGCATTGTACCGACTCAGGCGTTCGGTGTATCTGCCAATCATCGCCGGGTCGTGCCGCCCCACAAAATACAGGAGCAACAGGTTTGCGTCCAGAATAATCCCCTTTCGTTGGCGAATCTGGGTCAATGTCATTTGATTAACTCGGTAAGGCCACCCGCAACCATTGCATCAATGGCTCCGGTGTCTTGTCGAATTCGCAACGTCTTCCATTTGCGCTGTGGAATTAAATCCCAGGGATTATTAAACTCTTTTGCCGGCAATCGAAAACTAAACGAAATCAACCAATACGGGTGGTTGGGATCAACGGCATATTCTTCGATTTGCATATCCTGGGCAACATACAAGTCCTCTACCGCTTTACGGGCAAAATTGACGGCTTCCTGGAGCGTAATCATATTGGTTAGAAAATCAGGTGATTATTCAAGTTGACGTAACAACCCGAATAATCACCCAATCGCTGGTGTTTATTTCCCCTGCGTTGGCTTGATCAACGGGGCTTTTTTCTCCCGTTTCTCCTTTTTAGCGGCTTCTTCAACGGGTGCGTTTAAGGCCACGTTATCGGTGAAATCAATCGGAACGGCTTCGTAGCCGGTTTTGTCCTTTTTATCGGTTTCGGCCAGCAATTTGGTCGGCTTATTTTGCTCACGGGTCAGGGCATCAACCACAATCGGCGTTGCCACAAACAGGGATGAGTATGTACCGACAATAACGCCAATCAACATCGCAAAGGAGAAGCCCCGGATGGTGGCCCCGCCGAAGATGAACAGGATAATCAGCACCAGCATCGTCGAAAGGCCCGTTACAGCGGTCCGGCTCAGGGTACTGTTCAGCGCGTTGTTGATAATGGTGGCAATACTTTCTTTCTGTTTTTTGGTTTCGCCGTCGGCAATATATTCGCGCACCCGGTCAAAGACCACCACCGTATCATTCATCGAATAGCCCATGATAGTTAGCAAGGCTCCCACAAACGCCTGGTCAACATCGAGCGAGAAGGGCAGTAATCCGTTGAAAATCGAGAAAATAGCCAGGATAATCAGCACGTCGTGCAACAACGCCACCACCGCGCCGTAGCCAAAAGCGAGTTTCTTGAATCGAATCAGGATGTAAGTAAATACCACTGCAATCGCCAGCAAAATTGACCAGAACGCCGATGCAATCAGGTCGTTGGCGATGGTTGGCCCCACTTTTTGCGAACTCTCGATGCGGCCCGGATTCCCGGCAATTTTTGCCAGTCCTTTTAGTACTGTCGCTTCAACTTGCTGGTCAGCATCGGCGGCTGTGTTGTCAATCTGGTAACTCGTCGTGATTTTCACCTGACTGGCGTTCACGCCCGTGCCGCCGTATGTTTTCACTTCGGGCGCAGAACCAAGCACTCCTTCCAGCGCGGCCCGTACATCGGTCGTGCCGACTGATTTCTCAAAACGAACCACGTAAGACCGTCCTCCTTTGAAATCAACGCCCAAGCCAAAGCCTTTCCAGACGATAGACACGATACCAAGCGCGATAATCGTGGACGAGATGATGTAGTACAACCGCCGACGCGATACGAAATCGAAGTTTGAATCTTTGAACAAATTGCGTGTCCAGGGCGCAAAGAAGCTGAACGTCTGTCCGCGCTCAACGGCACTATCCAAGATTACCCGCGTGATGAGAATGGCGGCAAACAACGACGTAAAAATCCCGATAACGAGCGTCACAGCGAAACCCCGAATCAGCCCCGTACCAAACAAGAGCAGGATAAATCCGGTCAGTAATGTGGTAATATTCGAGTCAAAAATTGACGAATACGCGTTTCTGAATCCGTCCGAGATTGCGGTTTTGAGCGGTTTGCCGAGGGTCAACTCTTCTTTGATGCGCTCAAAAATCAGCACGTTGGCATCTACCGACATACCAATCGTCAGCACGATGCCGGCAATACCGGGCATGGTCAGCACCGTTCCCGGCACAGCGGCCATTACGCCAAGCAGGAAAAACATATTCACAAACAGGGCAACGTCGGCAATAAGACCGGCACGACTGTAATAAAACACCACGAACCCAAGCACGATAAGTAGACCGATGATTGACGACCAAATGCCGGCACTGATGGCTTCGGCACCCAACGTTGACCCAACCACGCTTTCTTCAACAATGGTTGTTGGCGCGGGTAACTTACCGGCTTTCAGCACGTTAGCCATGTCTTTGGTATCTTCAACGGTGAAGCTACCCGTGATACTCGACCGGCCCCCGCGAATTTCGTTCTGCACGTTCGGAGCCGAATACACGAGGTTATCCAGCAAAATCGCCACCGGACGACCGACGTTTGCCGCCGTGAGATTACCCCACTTACGCGCACCTTCGGCGTTCATGTTCATGGTCACTTCGGGCTGTCCGCGCTCGTCGTAGTCATTGGCGGCATCGGTGATTACGTCGCCTTCGAGGGGCGCGATGTTACCCGGCTTTTTCAGGAAATACAACGGCAGCACTTCTTTGTTGTCGGTAGTCGTGAAGCCCTTGCGGTCCCAGGCAAAGACGATGTCGGCCGGAAACTGCGCCCTGATTTCGGGGTTGTTCAGCACATCATTGGCGCGGGCCGTATCTTTCAGATAAACACCGAGTTGATCCTGCGAAATCGGCACAAACAACTGCGTCAGGGCGGTGCTTTCGGCGGCTTTCTGGGCGGTGTCTTTAGCCGCAGACCCACTGGCAGGTTTGTTGGTGGCGGCTAATTGCGAAGCTAAATCACCTTTTCCCGCCGATCCCGATGCCGGGCTGGTTGATGCCGTTGCAGTTGGTTTGGCGGAGACTTTTTTGGCGGCTTCTTCGCGCAGCAGGAACGCGCCCACGCCTTCGATAGCCGGCGAAATTTCGGCGAGTTTATAAACTTCCGTAAATTCGAGTTTGGCCGCGCCCGTCAGCAGTTTCCGAATCCGGGCCGGGTTGTCTACGCCGGGCAGTTCAATCAGCACGCGCCCGGTGCCGGGCAGCCGTTGAATGTTGGCGTTTGATACGCCGAATTTGTCAACCCGTGCCTGAATAATCTTGAACGCCCGACCAATGGCTCCTTCTACTTCGTCGTTCAGCATTCGCTTCACCTCAGTGTCGGTTGACTGAAAGCTGAGTTTACCCCGGTTCGCACTGGTGGCAAACAAGGTAGCGAGTTTGGTATCGGGCGCAACGTCTTTCCAGGCCGACGCGAACAAATCAACGAAACTGCTTTGCGATGATTTTTGCGCGTCCTGCGCTTTTTTGATGGCTTCGTTAAACTTCGGGTCACGGGTATTACCAGCCAGGCCGCGCAGAATATCGGCGGGCGTAACTTCGAGCACCACGTGCATACCGCCCTGTAAATCAAGCCCTAAGCCCAGTTCGCGCTCGGTAACTTCCTGTAAGGTATTGCCGAGATAAACCGGCTCCTTCCAGAGCGAATCGAGGTAGCGTTGTTTTTTATTGAGGTCAACCTGCCCGGTTTTGCTGGTGGCAAAGTTGGAAGCGTCTTGCTTGATATTGCGCGAGACGAACGTAAATGACAGGTAGTAGATGCACAAAGCAGCAACTACGCCCGTCAGAATCAGAATTGTGTTTCTGTTCTGCATTAGATTATAGAAAAATTAAAAATGAATTGGTTACGGGCGTAGAGACTCATATTTGGTCTTTTGCCGAGAAATGAGAAATGAGACGCAAGTATGCGTCTCTACGTTCATTAGGGCGCGTTGGGCGCGATGTAATGGCCGAAAACGTGGCGGAGACAGGAGAAAAAGTAATGCGGGAGCGTGAACTGGCGCAGAATTGCAACGGTCCGCAATAAAACCAACAGCACGGCAGGCTGTGGAACCAGGAAGATAGACTGCCCAAAATCAAATGAGACAGCGGGTGTAACTACGGCATCGGTCGGGGCCGCGCTGAGTTGGGGGTCGGCGGGTGTTGACTTCTCTGCTTTTGCGGCTTTCTCGGTTTTGGCAATTTTTGTCGGTGTGTATGCGTGGGTCAGCGCGTTGCCTCCGGCTGCCAGAAACAGCAACAGGACTACCAGTGATAAACTGGCCCAACGGAACGATATGACACGCTTTTCTTTCATTGAATTGCCAAACGGATAACAAACTTCGTACCATTTTTAGCCGAAAGCAAGTTTTTGGCAGCAATGTCTCCGCCAGAAACCGAATAACGACAATATTCAGAACGACGGTCAAACCCAGTCTCAATACCGCCCAACAACAAAAAAGCGCTGAACAGGGCTTTTAAAAAGTACTTATTATGCTCTGAAGGGAGTAGAACTAAAGACTTTAAAGTGCTGATTATCAATACATTGTTTTGATCCAAAAAATGCAGGTGACGGATTAAGTGACGGAATTGAAAACTATGACAGTTGGCCTACGAACAGGTGACGGATTGGATTTTCTATCGAGCCGCACCGATTCTGCCAGCAGACCCCGTTACCTTTGCCCATGAATTGAGGGTCTTCGTAAACTCTTGGTTTGGTCAGAGTCGGGCGGGTGGTTCCCCCGGCTCCTTTAGGTCGGGTGGGTGGTTGCCATTCGTGGCCCGCCCCCGGCCTTTTTTGTCGTTCGCTCAACCGAAACAGCCGCAACGACCCGATACCGCCAATTTCCCGAAAGACCCGAAACAGCACGTTTCGCTACTCAACGGGTTCCTCCGTAGCATTGGGGTCTGTGTCGCCAATAATGATAAAGTTCGGAATCAGCAGACCCGTGTCTACTTTATCGCGCTGACCAAGTAGGTTCTTACCCAAGAATATGAGCATTGAAGAATTTCCGGGTTGATACTTCGTCCGCTCAATAACCCGACTCCCAATTGACCCATTGGGATTAATAACTCTCATAACTCTTCGCCTAACTCAAAAAAACGGAACGATTCTTCCGGTAATTCGTGGAGTCTGCCCGTACCCTTATCCGTAAAATCTGATATGGGTTCAGTAGGTATAATAGCCCTAAAAATTGCGTTACTACATTCGTAATTCATTGGTCGAAGATCTTTGGTTTGGTCAGGTACTCACTTACTCAATTCTCCCGGTGGTTAGTCGGGTATTTTGTTCCTTTCAGGCAGCGCGGGCCATGTCGTTGCTATGCAGTATAACCCGCCCCAAATCAACGGCCCGCACTTCATTAGCGAGAGTTTCAACCGCTATGGTTTCGCCGTTGGCCGGTTCGCCGTTGCGATTCATAGCTGTTTAGGGCGGGGTCGAGCGCGGCCCGGTCAGGTAATCTGATAGTCGTTGCAGTAATATTTGGTGCAAGTCGGGCGGAACCCGGCCAATAATTCCGGCTATGTCCTCTTCCAGCACAACAAACAGAAATTCTAACCGGGTAACAGACGATTTAGCCAGTCCGTTGGTAGTCGTTGGGGTTATCTGTTTGCCAAACCCCTGAATCAGTTGATGCAGTTGAGTAGAAAGACCACAAACCAGATAATCACCGTAGCCGGGTAGTTGCCGTAAGACCAACGCGGGCCGCCGTTTCCAACTTTTACCCGTAACAGGTAAATCAGCTAAAATCAGTTGTCCGTCTCTCATTTTGGCCGGTAGTTGGGGTTTCGCTCAATCAAATGCGTGTCGGTATATTCAGGTTCGTCGTCTCCGTAGGCCCGGTTTACCAGTATGCCCGACGCATACAAGAACTCCCGCCGTTCGGCATCGTCGGTTTGCTGTTCTATCAGGGCCAATAGCGTATTTACCAATGGGCTAACGGCGGGGTCGAGGTGGTCAAGATCAATAGTCAGCGTTAGACCCGGTAGGGTACGTTGGGCGTGTTGATAATGGTTATTCCGGTCATGGTCTTTTTCAGGTTTTAATCAGGCGGCTACCCGTTGGGCGGTTCGGGGCGGGGTAGGCAACTGCAAAACCAACCCGTATTGGTCGAGCAGCAGGGCCAACTGACCAACATACTTGTTTCGGCGGTAGGTAAACTCCTCCACTGCCAACGGGTCGGCATTGGGGTTAGCCCGTCGCTGGGCAAGGAGGGCATTAAAATGTTCGATTCGGTCCAACAGACCCGTTACCAAATCGGCGCGTTCGTGGGCGGTTGGTGGCTGTTCCATCACGCGGCCTGTCGGTGGTCGGTTTGTGGCAGGATTGGTAATTGCAGCAGCAGCCCCAACGGTTTAAGGAGAATGGCTAACTGACCTGCATACGTGTTTCTGACCTCTATAAATCCTTGCATTGTCCCTAAATCCGGGTCGGGATATGATTCGTGGCGTTCAATGGCAAGGTTGAGCCGTTCTATATTTTCAATCAAATACCCAACCATTTCGGCCCGCTCCTGCGGGGTGGTGGGGAGGTCGTCTAAAATGTCTTCGATTTGCATAATTCAACTGATTTTGATCTCAATAAACCCTTTGTTTTTGCGGGGCTGTTTCACGGTATAACCCCATATATGCCGCCACTCAATGTAATCTGATTCGTAGCGGTTTCGGTAGCGGTGGCCTTCTTCATACACCCGAATCAGGTGGGCATCAACGCGGCCCCCGGCTCCGGTTTTAAATTCCGTTCGCCAACTTCGTACTATCTGTTCGTACTGGTCATATAAGCCAGTGGGTAAGAACGTCAGCAGGTCAATATCACCAGGGTTTTGTTTTTGGCTCACAAAACTTCCGTCAATCCACTGCGTCAATCCGCCGTTGGGCCGTTCGGGGGCCGGTATCAGAGCCAACAGCCGGGCGTTGTATTCCTGGTATCGCTCAATGTGCGCCCGGCGCGTGGTCGAACCGTTGGTAAAGTCCTCAACAAACACCCGGTTATACAGTGTCGAGCGTTGCCGGGATTGGCGCGTAGGGCATCAAAAAACCATCTTCGTCAAACTGCAAAATCTGTTCCGTCATTGTCTTATGCCGCCTTGTGAAGTGGCCGTACTACGGTGTTTAGGGGGTTGGTGGCTCCCGTTCCGCCAAAATGGGGGTGGTTGAGGAGTAAGAGCGCGTTTTGTTCCGAGGAAACTTTGATGTACTTCATAAACATTACCTCCGAACTATGTCCCGTGCATTGCATAATGGCAATGGTTGGCAACCCGGCCAAATACGCATTGGTGGCAAAACTCCAGCGGGCGGTGTGCGTCGAAATCAGTTCCCACTTCTGGCAATACGTCATGTCTTTGGTTCCGCCTTTGGTGCGCCCCGTCTCAACCCGTTCGGCAAACCCGGCCAACTGCATAATTTCTTTGAGGTAGATATTCATGCGGTGATTGGTGATCGAGCGGGGCGGCATCCCCCCATTTTTTTTGAGAATTGCCAGCGCGTTCCGGTTCAGAGGTATCGAAACCCGTTTGGCAGTTTTGGCGGTCTTGCGGCCCGGCCGCCGGTGCAGTTAAAATACGGCCCTCATGCGTGATGTTTTCGGGCCGTAGTTCCGAGAAATCCGAAAACCGCAATCCGGTATAGGCTCCAATCAGAAACAGATGGCACCGGCCACCCGGCACGAACCCGGTCAAGGCGGGGTTGTTTGGTCAGGTCGAGATCATTGACTTGTTGCAGTTCGGTGTCGGTCAGATAAACGTTATCTACCTCCTCCGAAAATTTCCGAAACTCCTTATGCTGATACCCGGTGCTGTTGTGCAGTCCTTCGCTGTGCGATTGTTTCAGCAGAAGTTTAAGGTCTTTGAGCAACGCCCCCACATAGTTCAGTGAGTAGTCGCGGGTAGTGAGCAAGATTTTCAGGGCATGGTATTGGTCAATGGTAAAATCAGCATAGTCAACCCCCCGGCGCGTTGCCTTGCCAAAGTCGGTCAGCAACCGTACTAATTTCAAATACCCTACCAACGTCGGTTTGGCGTATCGCTGACTTTGGGCGTTCAGCCGTTCGCCGTTTTGGGCATCGGCTACAAACTTGGTGATGTATGCCAGAAACGTACCGGGTTTGGTTTGGGCGGTTGGTAGCGGTTTTTCTGCCCGTTCCCGGCCTAACTCTTTGTCAAGGTGGCATTTGATCGTTTCATTCTCTAACCCGATTCAGGCAAGTTGCAGGGCATTGAGAATCTTGGAGAGTGCCGAACGGTGGCGTTCGAGGTGGGTGTTTATGGTTTCGTTGGTTTCGTGCTCCCGTTTGTTTTTGATAACCTTCGGGTTGGTCGTTACCCGTTGGCGGGTGGTATCCCATTGAAACGGTTCAGCAGTTTGCCCGGTCGAATATTTAAACCGGGTCGAGCCGTAGCGGTAAATCAGGTAAACGAGCGTCGGGCTGGTAGCGCGGGCATCTTTGAGCAGAAACTTTATATCCCGGTCAGATATGGTTTTCATTGGCCTTGTTGGTTTGGTCAGGTCAAAGATACAAAACAACTTAGAGCGAGGGGACGGATTAGGGCCGGGCCGCTGGTGCGGACGGAATTACTTGATTTTACTTTATTTCTTTCAATAAAGTAGCGACAACAAAAAACCGCTAACTCGTTGAAAGTTAGCGGTTTTGGTCTAAAACCAGTACGGTTGAAACTGGCAAAATGTGCTCCCGAAGGGATTCGAACCCCTATCGTCGGTACCGGAAACCGAAATTCTATCCATTGAACTACGGGAGCAGTGTCCCAGCAGCATTTTCGGCGTTTGGGGACGCAAAGGTAATGAACAGTTATCAATGAGCAATGTCCATTGATAACTGTTCATTAATAACTGTTCATTGTTCGCATCGTCTCATAATCGCCAACGTGCTGCAAATACAGAAAATGAATCAACAAACCGTTCACGTTATTGATAAGCCGGTGCGCGTCGGGCAACGTTGTTACGACGGTGGTAATACGCTCAAATTCAGACGAAACGCCCATGTTCTTGTCCTGAAACGCCTGAATATCAGCGTGACTCAGGTGCTTCTCCACGAAATAATAGTGCATGGCTTCATCGCTGGTGCCGGTGCTGGGATAAAACAGCCGGTTGTTGAGTTTGGTCAGTTCGTCGGGGCTGATTTCTAAGCCGATTTCTTCACCGATTTCGCGGGCGGCAACCTCGGCGGGGTTGTCGTCGGCATCAACCATGCCTGCCGGGTGTTCGTAAGTTTGCGAACCGTCGGAGATGCGCCGTTGCCGTACCAGTACCACAAATTTCTCGGTGGTTTGTTCGTCAATCAAACAGACCAATACCGAAACAGCATGACCTTTCAGGAAGCAAACGGGCGGAATTTTATCACCTTCGGGCGTGGTGGCATCGAGCGTGAGCAGGGCAAACAGCACCTCACCGTTGTGCCGTCGGCGGACAAAATGCTCTTCAATATCATTGATTATCAAGCCATTCTGTTCAAGCTGCTGCTTCCAGAACTTAAATTTCGGCGCGTCGGTAAGTCTTTCTTTAGTCATTGTCTCTTTCTTAGCGATTTGCTACCTTCTGGGTCTGAGCCGGTAATGTTGCTATCTGCACGGCAGCCACGCGCCAGTGCCGGTCTTGCTCACGCAAAACGTGGGTAAACTGCACCATTGCCCGCGTTGGGTTGGCACGGGTAGCTGTTCCATGCGCTACAATCAGGTGGTCGTCGAGGGCGGTGGCGTGGTCAACGCGGGCGGTGAGTTTGTCGGCATCGGCACTGGCTTTCAATGCTTTACTCATCTCATTGGCGTTGATAACCGCGCCGGTTTCTGTGCTGATGGTGGCATGGTCACTGATGGTTTTGGCAAACGCGGCTGTGTCTCCGGTGTTGACAGCGGCCGTATAATCGGCCACCACGCGCCCGGCTATCGAATCAATGACAGCCTGCGACATTTCCTTTTTCTTTTCGCGTGGAAACAGCTTTTTTCCCGCATTGGCTAACTCTTTAAACACCGGCCAATCGGCAGCGATACCGACCGTAAATAAGATGACAACAAGACTCGGTATAATCAGTTCGCGCCGGATACCACCCGCTTTTCGGCTTACGGAATAGCCTTTGATAGACGACCAGTTATTGACGATGTGAAACACGGCGGCTGCAAAAAACAGCATTCCAAACCAGGCATGGGTATGGTCAACGGTGTGATTACCCTGACCAAAATAAATCAACAGGCCCGTTACCGACAGCACAACAAACACCGCAGCGACGGATAAACTCACTAAGTTTTTAGATTTCATGGGAGAAACGTTAACGAGAAAAAATTGTACTCATTTGGCTGTTGAACTGCTTTCACCAACATATCGCTCAAAGAATTCATAGATACGAAGAATCCGGTCAATGCGTTGCCGAACATTTCCAGACCGGCTTAGTTCATGCGTGGCACCCGGCATTCTGACATACTCGACCGGGCGACCCAGGATTTTCAGGCTTTTGTAGAGCATTTCGCTTTGAATCACGCCCGTGCGAAGATCATTTTCGCCGTGTTTGATGAGCAACGGCGTTCTGATGTTTTCGACAAAGGTATAGGGCGAATTGGCATCCAGCACCCGTTTTCCTTCGGCAGTCCAGGGATAGGCAAAATAGTTGGGAACGAGCCGCCAGGCGTTGCCTTCGCCCATAAACGTGGTCAGGTCATAGACGCCCCGTTGCGAAAAAGCAGCCTTAAATCGGTTGTCGTGACCCACAATCCAGGCCGTGAGGTAGCCCGCGTAGGAGCCGCCCGTAATGACTTGCCGACTAGTATCAACCCAGGCTTCGCGAGCGGCATCGGTGGCGGCTCGCAGCACATCGTCGGCGGGGCCGGTGCCCCAATCGTTGGTGTTGGCCTGCTGAAAAGCCAGCCCATAGCCGCCCGAACCACGTGGATTGGCATACACCACGCCATAGCCCTGCGAACACATAAACTGCAATTCGTGCCACATCGACTGCTCGCCCGGCCCCCACATGGCCGTTGGGCCGCCGTGCATATTGAGCAACAACGGGTGTTTTTTGGCCGGATCAAGTCGGCTCGGTTTCATAATCCAGTACTCAACCGCCTGACCGAGTGCGTTCTGAAACGTTCGTTTTTCGGGCGTGCTGAGCAGTTTCCCCGAAACCCAATCGTTGTGGCTGGTTAATTTAGTTTCGCCGATATTCGTCCAGGTTTCGCCCGTTTTGAGCTTGCCGTCATACACGGGCCGGGGTTCAAACGTGGCGATGTACAACTCCGACGGGTTGGAAACCTGCGTTCGGGCAAAAACGGTCTCGAAACCCCGCACGTCGAAATTAGTGATGCCGGTGTTGAAATCGGTCAGAAACGAGACCTCCTGCGTGTCAGGATTGAGCCGGTACAACGGAATGCCACCGTTAGACGGGGCCGTGAAAAACAACGCCTGTACCGACGTGGTATCGCGTTTGCGCTTGCCGGTTTGCAACACCTGCGTGGCCCATTGAAAATTACCAGCCGCCCGGTTAAACGTTACAGCTTGCACTTCAGAAGCCGTGAAGCCAGCCAATTTTGCCAGACTCAACTGCCCGTAATTCACACCAGCCGACGGACTCGACAGAAACGCCAGCCACCGGCCATCGGACGACGGAGCCGGACTACCGTAACTATTACCCACTTTGCTTAATACAACCGTGTGATTACCCGAACCGTCGGCGGGCAAAAAAATAATTGCTGCATCCTGCTCGCGGTCGGGGTGGTTCAGCGTGTCTCGGTCAGTTACGGCCAGCACGCCCTTTCCATTCGGCAACCAGGCCGGAGACCCAAACGAATAAAAACCCCGCGAGAGGGGCCGGGCAGCGGCTCCTTCACGAACCGGAATCGTGAACAGATGCGTGAAGGTCATCTCTGGCTCAGTGCCGGATTCACCCTGAAAATTAAGCCGATTGATGACTTTGGCCTTTTTATCCTCTACGTCTTTTGCCAGATACGCCCTGATTTCGGCCAGCGACCCATCGGGATTGGCCTTTGTCCATTTATCAGGTTTCAGGAAATTGTTGTTGGCAAAGCCCGGTTTTTCTGCCGACCAGACGGGCAATCGCTTACCCGGATTCAGCAACGAATCGTTCATCAACTCGCCCATTGTCAGTGTGGTCTCAAACAAAATCCGGCTCCCGTCCGGCGACCATTTTGGGCCAGACGCGCCGTATTTGCCGGTCGTAAGTTGGTAGCCTTCGCCCCCGCCCGTGAGCGGCATCACAAAAATCTGCGGCTTGCCCTTAACATTTCGGACAAAAGCCACCGACCGCCCATCGGGCGACCATGCCGGTTGCCGGGCCGATTCGGTGCCGTGCGTCAGGGCGCGGGTGGTGCCGGGGTTGCGGTCGGTGAGATAAAGGTGCGTTCGGTAGTCATATTCTACAGCCCGGTTTTCGGTGGGGCGGTTGTCAGCGGGTAGATCCGTGGTAGGCTCGGTAGTAGTCAGCGTATAAATCGTCTGCTGACCGTCGGGCGAAATTACCACATTACCCACTGTTTTTATCCGGGTCAGGTCGGTGGCAACAATACGGGTTTTGGGTTGCGCCAGCGCGGTGATGGTGGGCAAAAAGAAGAGCAGATACAGGAGTTTTTTCATGCGCCGAAGATAAGGCATGACGTTCGCAAAACACCTGTACCGGCCGGCCGGCTACTTAACCGACTCAGCCTGTTCAGGGGGAGTCAGGCTCCACAACCGGGCAACGGGGGCATCGAAACCAGCCAGCACACTGTTTTCAGTCGGGTGAAAGGCCACGTACAGTACTGATTTGCGGTTTTTGAATTCGTGCAGTAGTGTGCGGGTAGCCCAGTTCCAGACCTGCACCCGGCCATTGGCCGCGCCGGTAATAAGCCGCTCTCCGGTATCGTCAAATGCCAGGCACGTTACGGGCTGGCCCGCATCAAATCCGTCGGCTACCTGCCTCGTCTCGGCATCATACTGCCTGATTTGGTGATCGGCGTGGAGGGCAATAATCGTTTTCCGGTCAGGATGGAGCCACAGTAGCCGCACCGCCGACCGGCTGACGCGGGGCATTTTTTCGGCCCGGTAGTAATCTAAATCCCAGAGCCAGATTGTCTGTCGGCGATCGGCGGTGGTTGCCAGTCGTTTCCCGCCCCTGAAATCAAGGGCCGTTTGAGCGGCATCGCCCGTCAGCCGGTAGGCAATCTGACCAGGCGCAATGTTCCAGACGCTCACCACGCCATCGGCAGTAAGGGTTGCCATCTGACTGGCATCGGCACTGGCCTGGAGGTATAATACGGCCTCTGGCGCAGAATAAGCCATTTTGCGAAGCAGCCCGCCCGTTTCATAATTCCAGTGACGGAGTTCGCCGGTGGTGTCGGCGGTGATACATTCGGGCTTGCCAGGCAACGAGCCAAGGGCCGTAATCGGCTGATTATGACCGGCCAGGGTTCGGAGCAACAAGCCCGTTTGGGTTTGATAAATATGCAGTTTATGGTCGGCAGTAGCAATCAGCAGGTGCTGTCCGTCAGTACTGAATGTAAGTTTGCGGATGGGCGTTTCGGGCCGAAATTCGAGCGGTGGCAGAAGTGCTGTCTGCGCCGGTGCAATGGTGGCCGTTGCCAGCCATAGCAACATCGCCAGGGCGCAGGAACTGCCTGTAAAACGGTCAGAGACGGGCATCGTAACGGCGAATTAAATTGGTATTCAGGATAAACATGGCAGCAAATTAGTCGGGATTAGGTGCGTTAACTAACAACTCATTCGGCGATCAGATCAATACTCACCTTCCACCCGTTGGGCTGGTGCATCGGGCAGGCCGGGCAACGCGGTCGGCTCTTCCGAACCGGTCATCGTTCAAAAAAGTAAGACGTTGGTTCGGGCAGTCAGCCACCCACCTGACCGAAATTTTCGCCGAAATGTAGGGGCTGTCTCATAAAACGAGAAAGCCCGGCTCGTTTCCGGGCCGGGCTTTTTCAGCACGTTGAGCAAATCAGGTTAGAATCCTAAGCCTACCGCCATTCCCTGCACCAAAGCCGGAAACATCGTACCGGGCGTTGCCGCGCCGGTGGTGAGGTTAATCTGATACACCCGCGACTGGCTGCCCGTCCGCAGCAGGGCGCATTGCCAGTGGTGCCGCCAATGTTAAGGCCGTTTGCGCCTTCAACATTCACGCCTAAGGAGCCAACCACCTGCTGCGTACCGTCGTTGGGCGGCACCTGCCGGGTTAGCTGGTCAGTCATTGAGTCAATATTAAAGAGCATCGTGGTGGTTGCACCGGCAAAGTTGTTGGTATAAGCCGCGCCGGTAGTGCTGGGCGAGCCGGGGTTCTGCCGACCATCAACGGCAGCTACCGTGCCGAGGTCGGGGTGCAGGCGCAGGTTCTGGCCGGTGCTGCTCACGAGTCGGATACGGTCAACGGTTGGGTTAAAGTCCAGACCAATGTCTGCACCCTTAACAGCCGGGCTGAATGGGCCGCTACCAATCATGGCAATGGCTCCGTTGGAGGTGTTGACGGTGTACATCCGGCTTTGGTTGCTCACACCATAAAGCTGGGCGTTGGCTGGGCGGAAATCAATGGCAACCAGTATTTCACCCGATTGCAACCCGGTAAATTACTTACTCATGTTACGCACGGTATAGAAAATCCCGGAGGGATGGCCGATGTGGTAGCCCCCGGTTGAAATCGGGGCCGGGCCGACGTTTCGGCTACCACATCGGTCAAACCTACGGCTTTCTATGAACCCGCGTAACATCAGTTACTTATTAATGCGAATTTTGGGTCTATCTAATTGATTTTCAGATAATTATTGCCAATAAAACAAGACAGCGTCAATAGTCGTATCTTTGAACTTGCACATTACCAAGATTGACG
>JBBRUV010000022.1:0-23749 GCA_038247465.1 Cytophagales bacterium | reverse complement strand
TCCGTCGCTGTCCTGCACCACAAAATGCCAGCGTTCGTCGGTGAGTGTTATTCGCTGACTAATCAGCAATTCCAGCACCAGCAACTGAAACCGCATTACCGCCGTTGGCAAAAGTTTGTACTGAATCTCGTTTTGCGTAAACCCGATTTCGGTTAGTCGCTGATGAAGGGATTTGTAAGGCAAAAGTTTTTGTTCTTTTTCAATCAGCCGATTATTAATTTGCGCTATCGCTTCATCAAAAGCGGGTGTTTTTTCGTGCCAGTCTTTGATCCCGATTCGAACGGTCAAAATTTTAATACCGGCAAAGAAAGTGTCTCGCTTTTCATCTTTCAACTTCACAATTCCGTCGAGGTGCCCCCCCCCGTCTATCTCAATAATGAGTTTGGCGGACGGACAATAGAAATCAACCTGCTGGCTAATGAATTGTTGCTTGTGGTCAGGATGAATATCCGAAATTAGCGTTTCGGGCCGTATCAGCTGCTGGACAAAACCGTACTTGCCCAGCAACGTAGGCAACGCATCAAAAAAATCGCGGGCCGGGTTCATAGCGTTTCCAGCGCCGTTAATACCGCCTTTGATAGTCTGATGCCAAACGGCTGGTTTATTGGCAATTAGAAACAATCCATTAGATGGATTCGGGTCTTTAGTCATATCGCCAACTCTGGATTCATCTTCCAGATAATATGACAATAAACTGGGCGTTCCAAAATGACCGCCCGACAACTCGGCAATAGCTCCGCGCTGGAGGATATTTTTCAGAACAGCAAACGCCGATTGATGGGGATTGTCGCGTGTTGCCGGGGGCAAGTTCTCAAGTTCTGAATAATAAAATTTGAGGTGGTGCGGCTGTAATTAGCCGTAAAAAACGCCGTTCGGGTTTTCATAGGTTGGAAAGTGGTGCAGGATTATGGCAAAAAGCATGAGTTCTACCGAAATACCTCGCTCAACAGCACCACAACGCCCGTTGCCGGGTCGGTTAAGGGTAAACCGCCCGCAAATGTGCGAACCTGCCGGTCGGGAGTCAGCACGTGAATGGTCTGGAACGTTGGCACTACCACCCATGCCGACTGCACACCCGACGCAAAGAGAACATCAAAAATTTTGTCTTTGATGTCGTCTAAACTTTGCTTTGGCGACAGAATCTCGATGGCCGTGATAGGGGGAGACGTCACCCTGATTTCGTCATCCAACCAGTCGAAAGTTAATTTAGGATAGAGACAAATATCCGGTGTGGCTTTGCCCGCCAACAGTTCCAGGCTTAACTCCGGCATAATATCGAAGCGGTCTTCGTAGGGGGTCAGTACCACACCTAACCGGCGTTCCAGGCGCGAGTGATTTTTGCTGGGCATCGGTTTTCCACGCTCGGTCTCGTAATCTTCTTCTTCGGTGATGTAGTCAAATTCTTCGAATAGCATAGTAGCACCATTTACTTATTTCTGCCCGTATTTCTCTTTATAAATCGTGTTCAGGCGTTTGTGCTTATCGTCTAAATTCACCTTACGACCCTGAATGTAAACGTGTTCGATGACGTTGGTTCGCATATCGAGCGCGTCGCCCGCCGAGACGAACAGCGTGGCCTGTTTGCCTACTTCCAACGTACCAACGACAGCGTCAATACCGAGGATTTTGGCGGTATTGGCCGTTATCATTTTCAGGGCTTCCTCGCGGTCAGAAACGCCAAACCCGGCGGCTGTCCCGGCCAGAAACGGCAGGTTGCGCGTCCGCCACCATTCTTCGGCGTAGGTCAGACCCACCAGAACCCCCGCTTTTTGCAGGATTCCCGGCATCCGGTAGGGCAGGTCAACGGCTTCGTCTTGCCGGTTGGGCAGCCGGTGCAAAGCACTGAGCAGCACCGGCACGTTGTTTTGGTTCAGGAAATCGGCCACGCGGTTGGCTTCTTCGCCCCCCACAATCACCACCTTCGACACACCCGCTGATTTGGCCCAGCGCACGGCTTCGATGATGTCTTTGCCATAATCGGCCCGGATGTACAGGTTTTGTGTCCCGCGAAACAAGCCGCGCATGGCTTCTAATTTGAGGTTCACGGGTGTTGGGTTGGTAATATCAGCGTAGGCTTTGGCCTCGGCGAAGGTGGTTTGCACGGCCCGGATACCTTCGTCGCGACGGCTGTTTCTGGTGATGTTCACCGAGAAATCCTCGAAGTTGAACTCCCGCGCAAAGTAGCCCGGCCAGTCGAGCCACATTCCGTCATCTTTTTTCAGTACGGCATCTTCCCAGTTCCAGCCGTCGGTGTGCATGATTGACGACGACCCCGATACCGTTCCGCCGAGGGGCATGGCCTGAGTAATGAGAATACCGTTGTTGCGAATCGTCGGAATAACCTCAGAATCTGTGTTGTAGGCAATCAACGCCCGCACGTTGGGGTTCAGCACACCCGTCTCCCGCGAATCAACCGTGGCCCGCACCGACGCTACCTCCTGCAACCCTACCAGCGATGCCGGTGAGATAATACCGGGATAAATGTGTTTTCCGGCCACGTTCACGACCTCGGTTTCGGTGGGGTTTAAGCGCACCGTTGTTGCATCGCCGAGACTGGTAATCAGTCCTTTATCGAATGAGATATAGCCATTTTCGATCACGCGGCCCGTAGCAGTGTGAATCGTGCCGCCGACAAGCGTAATGGAACGGGTTTGGGGTTTGGCCGGAGCCGGATTCTGAGCGTTTGCGAGCGAGAAGGCAAGGCACAGTGAGGAAAGTAGCAGACGTTTTTTCATGGCTCCACAAGATAGCAAAAATCAGTACGTGAACTTCAGCAGGCCGGGCGTAAACCGAAACATCAGATCATGCACACCGGGGCCGGGCTGCGTGGCTGCGGGGTTTTCGGGCGTGCGGCTGTTGTAGGCATAGCCAAGTCTGATGGCACGGCCCACCTGCACCTCCGCCGTAATCTGGATATAAGGCTCCGGCGCAATACCTGATTTTCCCCGATAAGACGCGCCAAAACCAAACGTTTCCTGAAACCAGAGTTTAGCGTTTACGTCAACGCCCAGCGGCTGATTCTGCACATTGGTCAGCAGTAGAGACGGAACCAAAACCAGTTCATCGGCTACGTTGAGCCGGGTGCCAACCTGCACAAATACCGGGCGTTTGGGGGCGTAAAGCGGCAAGCCAAATTCTAACCTGCCCCGCAGGAGTTCGGGTATCGAAACGCCGGCAAAGAGCCGGTCAGCCCGGTAATAAATGCCCAGGCCAAAACTGCCCTGCGCCTGATTAAAACTGCCGCCCCCGGTGCCGGTGGCGAAGGGCAAAAAACTGACTCCGCCCTGCACCCCAACGGCCAATTTTGCCAGCGCGGGCAACGCAAACCGATAGGCCACGCTGCCATACAGCCCGGTGGTGCCGCCGAGAAAATTAATCCGGTCGTTGATGGCCTGGAACCCCAGCCCAATCGTGCCATTAGCAATGGCTCCATCAATGGCAACGGCCTGGGTGATGGCTCCTCCGCCGGTGTTGCGCCCGCCCGTCAGTTTGCTCCTGAACATAGCGGCTAAATGAAACGTCTCGCGGCTGCCCGCCACCGCCGGGTTTATCGCCAGCGGGTTTAGCTGATAGCCGTAATACAGCACTTCTTTTTGGGCAACGACCACCGACGCTGAACTCATAAAAAACAAGCAAACCAACAAACGGAACTGCATAATCACGATTTTTAGGAAGTAGGCCCGCAAGTTAAAAACAAAACCCCCGACAGAAAGCCAGGGACAACCGATTATACCAAAACCCCTACCCTACTGCACCCGAACCAACGCCGTACCAAACACCGGGCGACCCGCTGCCGTGATGCCCTGCACCGTTACCCGTATTGTGCGAACAACATCCGAGAGCGGAAATATAAGTTGCATTTGGCCGTTGGAGTCGGTTTGCTGCCGGGGAGTCCAGTATAATACATCGCGCCGGTCAGTGGGCCGGGGTTGGGTGGCGGCTTCATCAGTGCGTTGTGGAACTGGAAACGTGCGCTGGATTGACGGATAGCCAACGAGCCGGAGTGATATCGGAACCGATTTGTCGGTCAGATCAACGTGGCCGCGTTTGGTATAAAACGCAATTACGCCGTTGGCTCCGCGAACGCCGTACATCGCCGTGTTACTCCCGTTTTTCAATACCTCAACGCGCTCAAGGTCATTCGGAACAAGGCTCAGCAACGCCGTTGGTGAGGTGTCTAACATCGGCGCACCATCTATCAGATACAGGGGTTGCATCGAACTGTTTTGCGACCCTAACCCACGCATAGACACCGAGTAACCGTTCACCGGGTCGCCCAGCACCGATACCCCGGCAGCCTGGCCGCGTAACATCTCGTACACGTTTGGATATTGCATTCCCGTCTCACCGAACTTAATTACGTCGTCGGCCCCGCTGTGCAAACTCAATTGCCGAACCGCCTGGTCGGCTTCGTTTATCACCCGGCCACGCACCGTTACGGTTTCTAACTGCCGGGCCGTGTTGTCGCGGAACGATACAGGGTTTATCTCCTGCCGGGCGCGGGCCGCCAGCAACGGCTCACGCAGGGCTTCCCAATCGGGCGCAACCATTGCCGAGTCAATGATCCAGTTACCACCCGGCGCGTCGGTTAGTAGCCGTATATCGTTGGGCGAGATTCTCTTTCGGTCGCGGTCTAAAACCCGAACCACGCCCGACAGCGTGTCCGTGAACGACAGCCCCCGAAACTGGAACGTCCCTTGTGCGTCGGCCCGAACAGACCGCACAAACGGCTGGTTGGCATCGAACGAAGCCAGCGTGATATAGGCTCCTGGCATCGGTTTCTGGCCCGCCGTTTGCACCCGCCCCAACACCGACATTCCGCCAACCTGCGTCAACGCGCCCGGACTGCCAGTCGCCCACCGCCACTGGCTTTTTACCAATAATTCACTGATTGGCAATAACTTACCAGCGTTTTTAGGATATAGATAGTCGTTGGTTTGTGGCAGTGGTTTACGCAGTTGGCCCGTCAGCAGCAGATGCGTAGCTATGCCCGGCCCGCCGTCGGCAGGAACCTGATCGGCATCGGTCACGCTCACCGACACATCACCCACCACAGGTTGACCGCTGCCGGCGAGCCGGATAATCAAATCGGCGACTTCGCGGGGTTGGTAGCGGTCTTTGCCCGCCGAAATGCTGACCTGAACGGGCGGTTCACGCAAGGGCAAAAAGGCTAATCGGTCGGCCAGCAACCGGGCCGAAGCGTCATAGACCAATACCTGCACCAAACCGCCCGGCAGCGTAGCGGTGGAACGGGTTAAGGTTGTTTCGCGGTTTTGTAGATACGTTTTGGTTTCGCTCACAATGCCGCCCCGTTGTTGCAGCAGCACATAAACCGACTGCCCCGTTTGTGATTTTGCTGGCCTGAGTTTCAGCGTCAGCTGGCTGCTGTCGGCACTGAGGGCAACCACCATAACCGGATTAGCCATTGGGTCAGTCGGGTTGTTTTCAGACGAACCGACACCAGCCTGAGTCTCGGCCGGGGCGAGGTTAGTTGGATTATACACCGCCACCAATCGCTCAAAAGCCGGGCCGGGCTGGGTTTCGTCCTCGTCGGTGTAGGCCCGGAGCCGGTAATTGCCCGACCGCAGCGTATCTGACAGCCGAAAATCACCACTTGCCCGACCCTCTACCACCCGAAGCCACTGGCGCTGAATGAGTTGCCCGGTTGGTTTCAGGAGTTCAACGTGCAGGGCAGTTTCACCCGTCGTGGGGCGGTTGGTGGCCGCATCGAGCAGATACGCACCGAGCCACACCCGGTCGCCGGTGGCGTAAAACGGTTTGTCGAGGTGCACAAACACCGACGGCGACAAGTTCTCAAACTGCGCCCTGAACGCTTCCCGGACGCGCATCAGGGCGGCATCCGTAGTGGGTAGTTGGCCGGGTGTTGTAGCCATAACGGTGGCGGCTGGCCCGGTTTCGGCGGGGTCGGGTTGCCAGTCGGCGGGCAGCAGCGTCGAAAGCCGGTCGTCGGCTAAGGAGCCAGTCATCTCCATCCCGTTAGGCTGGCTAATGAGTCCGTTGGTGGTGATGAGCATATCGCCCTGCGGCAGTCGTACCTGCGAATACGCATACCGGGCATCGCGGTAGGGCGAGTACTGAGAGGTGGCTTTGGTATAGAAAACCACCAATGGCTGTTTTGACACCAGCCGCCGTTCAGTAGCGAGTTTGACGGGCCTAATCAGCGAATCGGTGATGATGGGCGTTAATCGCTTGAAGCGCGTGATGGCGTCGTTCAGCGTGGGCGGCTCATTGTTGGCACTTAGGGGCCGGGTGGGGTCTTCGGAATATACCGCAAAATCGTTGGCCTCGTGGGTGTCACCAACCAAACTTGCCAGCAGGTGGCGGGTTGAGCCAAGATAGGCCCGCATCCGGTTTTTGCGGAATCTGGCGGTTTGCTTCTCGTCGGCAGTGGGCAATTCGGCAAACCGGCTGCTGCCCGCGTAATACACCCGTTGCGCTGACCCATCAAAATACTGCAAATCATAGATGAAACGATAGCCAAGGGCGTTATTGACAATCACAAGCGGCTCGGTAGCTGTAGCCAACAGTCGGTTGCCGTTGGTCTCGAAGGTCAGCACGTGGCTGTTGGTAATCTGGCACTGCCCCCCAAAGGGTTTGCCGAGGAGGTATGTTTCAAATTGCCGTAGCTGCCGTTCCCAGGTTTTGTCGCGCCCAACCTTCACGGTTACGGCATTAAGCAAATTTTCGTCGGCTTTTAACGAAAAAGAGACCGTTTTGGGCTGGTTGTCGGTCAGGCGCAAAGCTTGTCGAGCGGTTTTATAACCCAAAAACGAAGCCACAATTTCGACCGAGCCGAGCGGGATAGTATTGAGCGTGTAGCGGCCCTGCTCGTCGGTGGTGGTGCCGCGCGTGGTGCCGTTCAGATACACGCTGGCAAAGGGAAGTGGCTTGCCGGTGGCATCATCGGTAACGTTGCCCGAAAGGGTGGTGGTCTGGGCAAAAACTGCCGGACCAATACCGACAACGAGCAGAGCGATAGATAATAGACGTTTCATAATACAGCAGCGATTAGGAAGGATTTACCGGCTAAACAGCGTTTTTTAGCATAATAGTTTGTTAAAATTGACCGTTAAGGTTTTTTTAATTAATGGAAAAGCATATTCGTTTACTACCCCACCCCAACCCCTCCCCTGTTTAGGGGAGGGGTTGGGGTGGGGTAGCACCCAAAAAGACAAAACCCCCGGCTACAATCGGAACACCGACGGGCACGGGGGCAATGGATTTTAGCCGGAGAGTCCGGTGGTTCGGTTTATTCCAACTGCAGAATCTTGATTTCGGTACGGCGGTTTTGCTGGTGATTCTCTTCAGAGCAGTTCACTCCGTCTTTGCAGTCGTTAATCAGCAGGCTTTCGCCATAGCCAGCGGCTACCATCCGGCTGGCGGCTATGCCCTTCGATTTCAGGTACGCAACGGCAGCTTTGGCCCGGCTACTCGAAAGCGTTTTGTTGTATTTGGCCGACGACCGGCTGTCGGTGTGCGACCGGAGTTCGATTTTCATGTTCGGGTATTTGGTCATCACCCCCACCAATTTGTCAAGTTCAACGGCGGCATCAGAACGGATATTGAACTTGTTGAGGTTGTAGAAAATATTTTCGACGGCAACAATATCACCCTTTTTAAACATCACCACGTCGGGTATGCCAATGCCTTCTTTACTGATTTTGCTGCCGAGACTGCCCATGTTGTCTTTCATGGCTTCGAGCGAATAATCGCAGCCCGGCTTAATGGGAAATTCGTAGCTGCCATCCGGCCCGGTGGTGGCTTCCTGGGTGGTTCCGTCGCACTCGTTGGTTAGCACCACCCGCACCCCGGCAATGGGTTCTTTATCTTTTTGGGTGGTAACGCGGCCCCGCAATAATGTCTTGCCCGCCACCTGCGGCTTGGTGAGCGGAATCTCTAAGCGCGTCGGCGCGTCGTCCTGCAAACCGTTGGTCGAGAAACCAATCTGATTGTTTTGGTAGCCCTCGTTACTGGCCAAGAATTTAAACTCGCTTTCGGCATCTAAGCAAAGCCGGATATTGCCATCGGCATCGGTTTTTAACTGGCGTTTGTCAGCACCATTCTCGGCACCTTCGATGTTCACCAATGCGTTTTCGAGCGGAGTGCGGGTAATGGCATCAAACACATTCACGGTCAGCTCGCGGCAGGGGTACAGGGGGCCTTCGCGGTTAAAGCGGTAGATGTCGTCGTCGGTACCGCCGTTTTTGCGGTTGCTGCTGAAATAGCCGGCCTTGCGCTCGCCATCGGTCACGATACCGAAATCGTCTTTGTTGGAGTTGACGGGTTCGCCGAGGTTTTTGACCCACTTCGCCACCGTGCCATCCTGCGCGAGTTGGGCGAAGAAAATATCGAGATCGCCCAATCCGGCGTGGCCGTCAGAGGAGAAGTAGAGGTTGCCCTTTTCGTCAACAAACGGAAACAACTCGTTGCCTTTGGTATTAACTTCTTTACCCATGTTCACGGGTTTGCCCCAACTTGCGCCTTCGGCGCGGGCCACATAAATATCCGTACCACCAAAACCACCGGGCATATCCGAGGCAAAAAACAGCAGTTGGTCGTTGTAGCCGAGGGCCGGGTGGCCGGTCGAGTAGTCGTCGCTGTTAAACGGCAATTCGTCCACTTTTTGCCAGTTGTCGTTGGTTTGGGTGGCGGTGTATAGTTTGAGTTTGTTGATACCATCGGCAGATTCGCGGTATTTACCGTTGTTGAAGTTGTTGCGCGTAAAAATCACCCGCGAGCCATCTTTCACAAACGTAGCCGGGCCTTCGTGGTATTTGGTGTTGAGGGTGCGGCTAAACCGCTCCGATTCTGTTACCGGCACGTCTTCGTAGCCTAAGCGGGCGTTCACGTTGTTGCCGCCGTAGAACCCCACCGTCCGCGAGTCGTTTGACGTTGGAGCGGTGTAGTCATCAACGCCGAGGGTGCGGCCCTGCTGAATTTGCTTATTAGTCTTCTTCGGCACCGACCCACCCAAACTGGCCGCCCGGTTGCCTTTGATGGCTTTGAGTTCGGGCATATAAAACAGGTCAAGAAAGGGCGTGTTGTTCCAGTTAAATACCCGTTTCACACCGTTGCCCTCGCCCCCCTGCGCCGATACAAACACCAGACCTTCTTTGTAATAGGTTGGGCTGAACTCGGCCTTGCCCGAATTAATGTCTAAAAACTGAACTTTATAGCTCCCCGCATTGCGCGACAGCACGCTCACATCGCGGTAGAGTTTGGAGAACAACGGCCCGCGTGTGTCGTCTTTCTGGATAGCATTGTATTTTTCGTAGGCTTCTTGGGCTTCTTTATATTTACCATTGCTGCCAAGTGCCTGAGCAAAATAGAGGTAACAATCGGCGTATTCGGCGGGCAGCTCGCCGGTGCTGATCAGTTCGCGGTAGGTGCGTTCGGCATTTTGTGTGTCGCGCACCTGCCGGTAGCTATACGCAAGTTTGGCCTTAGCCGCCCGCAGTTCGCCCTCCGATAGAGATTTGGGTACTTTCAACGCCTGTTCATACAGTTCGGCGGCTTTGCCGTAGGCCAGGAGGTCAAATTGCCGGTCGGCTTGTTTAGACGCTGACTGCGCCAGGGCCGAGACAGCCGTAAGCAGAATCAGCAGATTAGAGAAAAGGAGACGGAAACGTGTCATATAAGCACTTTAATTATGTGAGACGGTTGTTTCGACAACAAGAAGCCGGTGTACCCAAGTTAGGAATACACCGGCTTCGTAGCAAATACATTGCCAAACGTTTTGGTTACGGGCAATTAGTTTTTGGTGTACTGCACAATGTTCTGTCAAAAACGACGCAAGACGGGAAAAATACGGTCAACTACCGAATCGCTTTGCAGTCTATACAACGAGTTGCCGAATTACGGTTGTCAACCTATTGCTGTCAATTATTGCCGCGCAGCATATCGTCGCGGGTCATGTTTTCGCGCGGGGCCTGATTGAGGTCTTTGCGGTAATCTTTCTTGTCAAAATCGCCCCGCTTTACCGACCGCAGGAAGTTAGCCCAGGCAAACGGATTGGTGAAGCCAAAGGTGGTTACGGCGTTGCGCCCCGTTGCCGATTCGCGCCCCGTAAACTGCTGATTCATTGCCATTTGGTGGTTCGAGACCGCGCTCATCGGCATAATAGCCGCCATCCTGAGCAGGTAGTAGGGGTCAGTGTTGCGGGCCAGATTGTCGCGTTCCTTTTGGTCGGGAAGAGTCATATTTACGAAGGCTTCTTTAAATAAATCTTCGGTGGCGTAGGGATAAACCTTCACCTCGGCGAGCATTTTTGCGTCTTCCTGCAAGGCCACCACTGCCGAATAGGTCGGTTCGGTCAGGCGTTTGGGAATTACGTGGTACTGTTTTTTATAGCCCACATAACTAAAAACGACGGTATCGCCGGGAATCACGGGCAGCACAAAATAGCCGTTGTTGGCCGACAGCACCCCGCGCCCGGCCTGCGGAATATACACATACGCCGATGGCAGCGGTTCGTTGGTTTTGCCCCCGGTGATGAATCCCGTAAACAGCACCTGCCGATCCTGCCCCTGCGCCCGTGCGTCGGTGAGCCAGCCCGCCGACAACAGCAGGCACGAAGCGATAAAGAAAACCCGGAGAAAAACGCTCATAATGATATAATGTGGCTTCAATGGCGTAACTAAAGCGGTCTTGTTGGCACGGTATGCCGATGACCCAGCACCGATGAAGCAGTTGGTATCACAAAATAAACGAAAACCGGGGCCAAATGGTGGTCTGCGTGAAGATTTTAAGAAATGTTAGGATTGAATAGTACGAGTGGCAACGGAAAATCCGATGAATTGTTATACCTTTGTTATAACAATTCTCAAAACGCAGATGATACGGGTCATTCGTAAAATTGGTAATTCACAAGGGATTCTCTTGCCCCGCGCCATCTTACAACAGGCAGGGATCGAGAATACGGTTGATATTGAAGTGACCGACGGGGCGTTAATTCTCCGAGCCGTAAAAAAACACCCGCGAGACGGCTGGGAGGCCGCTTTTGACAAGGCTATCAACGCTGGTGAGCAGCCCGAAAATGACTTGTTTAACGGAGTGAAAAATCAGTTTGATGACACTGATTGGACATGGTGATCAACCGCTTCGATGTCTGGTTAATCTCAGTAGACCCTACTCAGGGCGGTGAAATTTCCAAAACCCGGCCTTGTGTTGTTGTCTCCCCCAATGCTGTAAACCAGCGATTAAATACCGTGCTGATTGCACCTATGACCAGTACCCAACGTCAATATCCTACCCGCGTAAATTGCCATTTTTCAGGTCAGGATGGTCAGGTGGCACTCGACCAAACCCGTTCGGTTGATAAATCCCGTCTCCTAAAACGGTTAGGATGCTTAGACGACCCAAGCTGCCAGCAGGTGTGCCAAACGTTGATAGCCCTTTTTACCTATTAACTCAAACCAACTCTCAAAGAACCAACAAACCATTTTCCCGTAACTGCTGCCACGCGGCAGATTCGGTGAAGGCGGTAAAATCGCCGGGGTTGTTGGCTTCATAATCAGCTCTTAGCTGCTGATACGGCAACGGCTGATGGCCCGGCATTAATTTCGGGATCGCTTGCGAGAGCCATTGACCCGTAACCGCATCCAGTTCCAGTGTCCATTCGTGTTGTTTGCTATAAAACATCATCACGGCTAATTTAACTATTTTCCGGCCCTGTTTCACCTCAAAAATATCTATCGTTGGCGGGTTGCCAAGCCAGACAATCAGCGCGTTAAGCCGGGGTGTTTTGCCGGGGAGTTGCCCAATACTGGTTTCGATGTAGTCGGGCGAAATGGACGTGGCCGGAATCTGAAAATCGAACCACTGTTGCAGCGGAAACTCGAAACAAACGCCGTGCATATAATTGAACAGTGATTTCCGCAGCCCTTCGGCAAACAGGTCGTGATTGGCTCCGAGCGGATCGTCGTGGTTGAGGTCATTATCGGCAAAGCCGCCGAAATCAGGGCCAAGCCGCAGCACATCAAACCCGGCGGGATGCTGCCCAACGGGGCTGTGGGCGGTCATGGCAAACCGATGCCAAAACCCCGACTGCACCGCGCCCTGCTGAAAAAGCTGCCGCACCATTTCTAACGAATCAACAGTTTCCTGCACGGTCTGCGTCGGAAAACCGTACATCAGATAAGCGTGAACCATAATCCCGGCCTCGGTGAAGGCATCGGCAACGCGGGCTACCTGCGCCACCGTCACGCCCTTTTTCATGCGGTCGAGCAGCCGGTCGGAGGCTACTTCAAGCCCGCCCGAAACCGCAATGCAGCCCGACGCTTTCAGGAGCCGACATAAATCGGGGGTAAAACTGACTTCAAAGCGGATATTTGTCCACCAGACCACCGTGAGTCGTCGCCGGATAATTTCCAGGGCCAGGTCGCGCATCAGGGCGGGCGGGGCGGCTTCGTCCACAAAATGAAAGCCGTTTTGCTGCGTCTGTTCGCTAATTTCTTCAATTCGGTCGCAGAGCAGCGAGGCCGTTATGGGTTCATAGCGTTTGATATAATCTAAGGTAATATCGCAAAACGAACATTTGCCCCAGTAGCAGCCGTGTGCCAGGGTGAGTTTGTTCCAGCGGCCATCGCTCCAGAGCCGGTGCATGGGATTCACGATTTCGATCACCGAGAGGTAATCCATCAGCCGTAAGTCGCTGTAATCGGGTGTGCCGGTGTCGCGTTGCGGCACGTCTTTTTCGGCAGCCCCATTCAGGTAGCGCACCAGCCCATCCGTCCTGAGAAACACCCGTTTCAGGTGCTGTTGGTCGCGCTGCCCAGCCAGGTATTCAAGTAAAAAAAGCAGCGGTGCTTCACCGTCGTCAAGGCAGATGTAATCCACATAATCAAACACACGCGGCTCGGTCAGTCGGCGAAGTTCGGTGTTGGCAAACCCGCCCCCCATCACCACCGACACCTGCGGGTGATGCTGTTTGATGTATTGGCCGCACTTGAGCGCACCGTAGAGATTGCCCGGAAACGGAACCGTCAAACAAACTACATCGGGTTGCCAGCGTTGCAGATACGTTTCCAGCACGTTGCAAAGCAGGGCCGAAATGCGGGTGTTGGGGGCTTGCAGGGTTTGGTTCAGTTCATCGAAATGCGTAGCAGACCGTCCCAGTCGTTCGGCGTAGCGACTGAACCCAAAATTCGGGTCAACGGCTTCGGTGATGAGGTCGGCGAGGTCTTCGAGGTAAAGCGTGGCAAAATGGCGGGCTTTGTCATGAATGCCCATCGTGCCGAAAGCCCAGTCCATGTCGTCGAGTGCCTGAAACCGGCTGGCTTCGGGCAGGTACGTTCGGTCGCAGATGCTGTGGGCAAGGGTCGGATTTTTGTTTTGCAGAAACCGGATCACCGGCCCGATGGTGCTGACGTAATCGGTTTGGAGTTGGCAGATTCGGTAGCTGTTATCCGAAAGGGCCACTTCGCTCTCGTCTAATTCGGCAAACAGGGCCGCCAGACCATTCGGCGAAAACAGGGCCAGAATCACGTCAATCCCCAAATCGGCCTGATGCGCGGGGATGTGTTGCGTGTTCAGAAAGCCTTTTAGGTAAGCCGTTGCCGGATAAGGCGTGTTTAGCTGCGTGAACGGCGGGGTGATAAAGAGAACGTTGGGGGCCGGGTTCATGCTCATTTTCAGTTGTTTGGTTGTCAATCTATTAACAACACAATGTCAAAAACGCCAGAATTACGGGCGCGGCCAGTAGCAATCCGTCGAAACGGTCTAAGAAACCACCATGCCCCGGAATGGTACTACCCGAATCTTTGACACCAATGCTACCCTTAAACGATGATTCGACTAAATCGCCGTAGGTGCCAACCACCACAATAATCAGTCCGGTTCCGGCCCATTGCCACCACGTCAGCCCGCCAATGCTGAAGACCGACAACAACGTAGTCATTACGGTTCCGGCGATGGCCCCGCCCCGGAAACCAGCCCATGTTTTGCCCGGCGAAATACGCGGAAACAACTTGGCAGTCAATGGATTACGCGCACTAATGGCCGACCCAACGAGATAGGCCGTGATGTCGTTGCTCCACAAAATCAGCAGGATGCCCAGCACAATCAGCGAATCATAACTGTTGCCGGTAATCAGGCTGGGCGGAGCGTTTTGGCCGGTTTTGACCATTGCCAGGGCGTTCATCATCGCCATTGGCACGGCCACATACAGGATGCCGAGAACGGTGTAGCCGATGTCGCGGAAAAGCCGCCGTTTTTTCTTGATTTTCTTTTGCTCGATTCCTCGCGCCGTTCGCCGTAGTCACGGTCGTAGAGTTTAATCAGGAAAATCACCACAAACGCCGGGCCGAGGAGCAGAAAATACGTGACCGAGATTACCTGCTGCTCAACCAGATACACCAGCACATGAATACCCGTACCGACGATGGTTCCGTAGCGGGTGAGGGGCCGATTGTTGCCGTTGGTTTCCAGGAGCCGGTAAAATTCGGTTTGGGTCAGCCAACTGATAATGCCAAACAGCACCGCCACACCCAACGGATGCGGAAACAAAATAAACCCCGACAAGAGCAAAATGCCGAGGACGGTGATAATGATGCGCTGCTGCCGGTTACTCAGGCTGGCTAAGGGTGTTGTCATCAGCAAGAAGCAGGTGGGCAGTCATAACATCGGCTTTCATCACCAGCACCGAAACCTGGCCAAAGGCCGCGTGTAAACCGTCTAAAGCAGGATACGCGCTGCTTTGGGTGTTCATAATCACGGCCTCGATGCCGTTTTCAATCAGTTTTGCTTTCACTAACTCGGCCTGATAAGGCAGGGCCGTAGTCAGGACTTTTTCCCAGTTTTCAGTCATGTTGCCGTTTACGGTTTCGTTGGCGAAAGTAATACATCAATCCCAACCATAGCGCAAACGACCCCAATACAATCGGAATTGGGACAGAACCCGTCGCTTCGATATCAACGCCGGTCAGCTTGCGCTGATACAGGTAAACCATCAGCACGGTGAAGCCATTATTGATGAAATGCGCCCAGATTGGCACCCATAAATTACCCGACCAGACGTACAGATACCCGAATATGGCCCCCAGTAACACACGCGGCACAAAACCGTAAAACTGCACGTGAATCGCACTGAATACAATGGCCGTCAGCCAGATACCGACGTAAACGTTACCCGTGCCGCGCACCAGAATCCGTTGCAACACGCCCCGAAACAGTACTTCTTCGCCAATGGCCGGAATAACGGCAATTACCAGAACGGCCACCGCCAACTGCCCCGGCCCCTGAAATGTGGTCAGCGATTTGGTCAACCCGGCCAGTTCGTCTTCTTTGTCGCGCATCCAGCGTTCCAGTTCACCCAAGCCCAGGACGTCGGGCAGGTCGAGGTGTT
Organism: Cytophagales bacterium; assembly: GCA_038247465.1. Classification (GTDB taxonomy): domain Bacteria; phylum Bacteroidota; class Bacteroidia; order Cytophagales; family Spirosomataceae; genus JBBRNH01. The sequence continues at coordinate 8,385 of JBBRUV010000022.1, read as the reverse complement.
GGTTCCAGTCAATAATCAGCCCGTCGAAGGGCATAAACGCAATCACAATCAGGGCCACCGCGCTCAGAGCGGCAACGGCGGTGAGTGGTTTGGTCTGAAAATCAGCCCATTGTCGTTTCTCAAAAAAATACCAATACGCCAACGCCGGGAGCAGAAACGAGCAAACGTGACTGACGGCCTGCACCGCCATAATCCAGTACCAGCTATTGGCATAACTCATTGGGTGTTGCAGGAGGTCAATCGCGTTTTGGCCCGTCGGGAGCAGGACCAGCAGGGCTGCCACGCCACCGAGGGTCATGCCGAGAAACACCGAGCCGGTCAGCAGCAGCAGTTTGGCAATTGTGGGGCGGTCGGTTGGCGCGGGGGGAAAAAATGGAGCATCGGTCATCGGGGCGCAAATTTACGGATGTGACCGGATTTATGGGTGTGGAACAGGTTGCAGTAACGTATTGTTAGCAAATAGAGGATAAATAAAAACGGCCATGAACACGGCATTAACAATTAGCGAAATTAACCAATTATTTCCCAACGAATGGGTGCTGCTTGGCGATCCTGTCATGGATGAATCGAGTCTGCACGTACTCGCGGGGGTTCCTGTTTACCACAGTCAGGGCAAAAAAGAAGTATGCTATATTGGCCGGGATAAAGCGAAATCATCTACTTGTATCACGCTGATTTATACAGGCTTAGCAAGGCCATCAAGAAAAATTACGGGCATTGTCAATCGGTTGCCCAAATGATTTTTTCCTTTTCGAGAGAAGCTGCCGACGGGTTAATTGTCGTTCCGGTTACGATTGACCGGCGCGTATCGTTGAAAATGGTGTTGGATACGGGCGCGACTAACACAACCATTGACAGTAACGCGCTGTATCTGGCAGGATACGCGCTAAAAGATAATATCGGCCTGGTCGAGATTAAAACGGCTACTGGCATTATCGAAACAAAACTTTTTTCGATTGACTCATTCGCTTCGTTGGGTATGACCCGGAAAGAATTTTCAATTCAGGTCTGTGATTTTCTCGCACACGGCATCTTTTCAGACTATGACGGGTTGCTGGGATTAGACTTCTTTAGTGATTGCACGTTTTGCGTTGACCTCAAAAAGCAAATAATTTCAATTACCAAAGCCCAATAATGGTCAAGATTGCAAATATCGAACTTCCCGATTTTCCGTTGCTGCTCGCCCCGATGGAGGACGTGAGCGATCCGCCGTTTCGGGCCGTGTGCAAGGCCAACGGTGCCGATTTGATGTACACCGAATTTATCTCGTCGGAAGGGCTGATTCGGGATGCCGCCAAGAGCCGCCGAAAGCTCGATATTTTCGAGTACGAACGGCCCATCGGGATTCAACTCTTCGGCTCGGATGTCGAAACGATGCGGGCCTGCACCGAAATCGCGTCGGCAGCCCGGCCCGATCTGATTGATATTAACTACGGTTGTCCGGTCAAAAACGTGGCCTGTCGGGGCGCGGGCGCGGCTTTGCTGCAGGATATTCCCAAGATGGTCAGGATGACCGAAGCCGTTGTCAGAGCCACGCATCTGCCCGTAACGGTAAAAACCCGGCTCGGTTGGGACGACAGCACCAAGAACGTTGAAGAAGTAGCCGAACGGTTGCAGGATATTGGGATTCAGGCCCTTACGGTTCATGGCCGGACGCGGGCGCAGCTCTACAAAGGCGATGCCGACTGGCGGCTGATTGCCAAAATCAAGGAAAACCCCCGCACCCGCATCCCGATTTTTGGCAACGGTGATATTGACAGCCCCGAAAAAGCCCTCGACTACCGCAACCGCTACGGCGTGGATGGCATTATGATTGGCCGGGCCAGCATCGGTTATCCCTGGATTTTTAACGAGATCAAACACTATTTCGCCACCGGACAACACCTCGCCCCGCCATCGGTAGCCGACCGTATAGCCGTGTGCCGTCAACACCTCGATTTTTCGATTCGCTGGAAAGGGCCGAAACTCGGTATTTTTGAAATGCGTCGGCATTATGCCATGTATTTCAAGGGTCTGCCCGATTTCAAGCCGTTCCGCGCCCGGTTTGTAGTAGCCGACACCCACGCCGAACTGAACGAAATTTTGGACGAAGTATCCTGGGTTTACGGGTCAGAATCGCCGGTGTATGAGCGAATCGGTGTAGCAGACGTTGCTTATCAGGAACGTTCTGTTTGTGAAGCCATGTAATATCGTACCGTGAAGCGTTGTCAAGAATAAGGTCTTGACAACACACTAAAACCAACCCCCAAACTATGGCTGTATCTGTACCCGAAGTTACCGCACCCGTTCGTAAAACCCCGCTGTTAGCCTGGGTTTTTCTGTGTTTAATGGCCCTCGTCTGGGGCAGTTCGTTTATTCTGATTAAGCGCAGCTTAGCCGTTTTCCCGACCACACAGGTAGCGGCTGGACGGATTTTTTTTGCGCTGCTGTTTTTTCTGCCAGTGCTGGCCGTGCAGAGCCGCAGACCCGAAACCGGCCCCATCCTGAAAACAACGTGGTGGGCATTTCTCATGGCTGGCACGATGGGCTTTTTGATACCCGCGTTTTTGTTTGCCGAAGCCGGGATGCACCTAAGCAGTTCATTATCAGGGGCATTAAACTCACTTTCGCCATTATTTACGCTGTTGATGGGGGCGTTGTTTTTTGGCACTAAAATTCGATTGCCGCAACTGACGGGCATTTTGATTGGCTTAGTGGGGGCGTTACTGTTGATATTTTTTAGTTCAACGGGGTCGTTTACCGTCAACGGCTACGCCCTGCTGGTGGTGGTGGCAACGGTTTGTTACGGCACCAACACCAATTTTATCGGTCGGTATTTGCGGCACCTACCAGCTCTGACATCAACGGCCTGGCTGTTTGCGTTTATCGGACCAATTGCGTTGATTATTCTATTCACCACCGATTTTTTTACGCGCTTTCAAACGGCGGGCGCGTCGCTGATGGCACTGGCAACGCTGGGCGTGGTGGCATCGGGCATGACCTCCATCCTGTTTAACCGCGTCTTGCAGATGGCCTCGCCGTTGTTTGCGGCCTCCGTCACCTACCTCATCCCGATTGTGGCCCTGCTCTGGGGCGTGCTGGATGGCGAACGGGTTTTTGTCGTGCAATATGCCGGTATTGGGCTATGTTTACTGGGTATTTATCTAACAAACAGGAAATAAAGGATTACTAAACGGAGATACACAGAGGGCAACAACGTATGCTAAAACACCGTATTTTCGCCAAACAAAACTTACTATCCCAATGTCCGTTTTTCGTTTTTCGCTGCTCTGTATGGTGGCCGTTGTTGTTGCTTCGTTCCGGTTTGCCGACGATGATTTTGTCAACCGCCTGATTGCCAAAGTAACCGCCTATCGCCTGCATCTTCCTTCCGAAAAAGTGTATCTCCAGACCGACCGTGATACCTACCTGCCCGGAGAAACCAACTGGCTCTCAGGCTCGCTTTTCGACTGGGCCACCCACCTTGCCGACTCGGTCAGTGCCGTATTGTACGTCGAATTGATTGACACGAAAAGCCGCCGACGCGCCTTGTATGGTCAGTTCAGGGCCACCGCCGGCCATGCACCCGGCCAACTCACCTTACCCGAATCGCTTTCTGCCGGCACTTACCGGATGCGGGCTTACACGGGCTGGATGCGGAATTTTTTGCCCGATTATTTTTTCACGAAAGACTTGCTCGTCCTCAATCCAAAGGCAACGGCGACAGCCACTCCGAATAACCAATTTGCCCGACCCGATGTGCAGTTTTTGCCCGAAGGCGGGCAGTTGGTGGCGGGGCTTCAGGGCCGCGTGGCAATCAAAGCCGTTGGCCCCAACGGGCGCGGCACCGATGTAGAAGGGTTTGTGGTGAACACCCGCAACGATACCATTACGGGATTCAGCACATCGTGGCTGGGTATGGGAACGCTCAACATTACGCCCGAAGCCGGGCAGACCTACACCGCCGTTATTTTGCAGCCGGGCAACACACCTATTCGCATAAAATTGCCTGATTCACAGTCTGTTGGTTATGGGTTGGCAGTTGACAATCTCTCAAAGGCAACCGATATCCGGGCGTATATTTCGAGTAATAAACCCGGTGCCACTGGTGAGCTGACGCTCATCGCCCAGACGCGGGGCCAGGTTGTGCGGGTTGCTAAAGTACCGGCGGGCAAACCGAGTGTGGTGGTTTCGTTGCCCCGAACTGCGTTTCCCGAAGGCGTGAGCCACCTGACGTTGTTTGACGAAACGCGCAGGCCCGTCTGCGAACGGCTCATTTTTGTGGATCATAACAACCGGCTGAAAATCAGCGTAAATCCGGCAAAGCCAACGGTAAAACCGCGCGAAAAAGTCACGCTTACTGTGACAGCAGCCGACTCGGCAGGCAGGCCCGTGCAAGGCGCGTTTGCGCTCGCTGTTACCGATGATAATCAGATTGCCGCGCCCGATACCAACGGCGTTTCATTGCCAAATTATCTGCTCCTTTCCTCAGATTTGACGGGTAATGTTGAGCAGCCGGGTGCGTATTTCGACACTCGCGACCTGAACCGCCGGCAACGGCTCGACCTATTGCTGATGACGCAGGGGTGGCGCCGGTTTCGGTGGGCCGATGTATTACAGGATTCGCTGGCCCCGCCTAAATACGCGATCGAGACGGGATTGTCGCTAACCGGGCGCGTGACCCGGGTTGGTACGCAACGGAGTGTGGGGAAGGCCAATCTCACGTTTATGTTTACCCGGCGCGACAGTACCCGGGCGTTTTTGATGGGCGAAACCAACGACGCGGGCGAGTTTGCGGCTTACGATTTAGACCTGACCGATACAACGTCGCTGCTGATTCAGGCGGTACGCGGCAAAAACGACCGTAGCCTGAGTATCTCGCTCGACCAACTGCTGAATCCGGGTATTATCACCATTGCGCCCGTGCCAATGAATCCGGTTGAGTTTGCCGCCGATGATCTGGCCGAGTTTATCCGGCGCACGAACGAATATTTAGAAATCGAGCGGCAAATCCGGCGCAATAAAGGCGAAATATTGCTGGATGCGGTGACTGTAAGAGCCAAACGTACCGAAGAACGTGACTCGCGTAAAATTTATTCAAACCCCGATGCCACCGTGAAATTCAATGACCTGAATACTGCCGGAGCCATCAGCGTTTTTGATGTGATCCGGGGCCGGGTGCCGGGTGTGCAGGTGACAGGATCAGGGTTTAATTCGACGGTGCAGATTCGGGGGGCGGCCAATTTTGGCGGAGCCATTGAGCCCCTGTTTGTGCTTGACGGGATGCAATCGAGCAAAGAAACCGTCAATTCTATTCCCGTCACCGATATTGATTATGTGGATGTACTGAAGGGTGCGTCGGCCAGTATTTATGGTTCGCAGGCGGCTGGCGGTGTTATCGTGGTGATGACCAAACGGGGCAATCCCAACGCTGACATGGGCAATGTAGAAGTCGACGGTGTTTTAGTTGCCAAACTGCCCGGTTACGCGCCCGTCCGCGAGTTTTATGCCCCGCGCTACGATCAACCTAAACCCGAACACATTCGCCCAGACTACCGCACCACGCTGCACTGGCAGCCGTTAGTGTTGACCGATGCAACGGGCAAGGCAACCGTAACGTTTTATGCCTCGGACGCGCAAACGACCCTGAACATCGTGGCCGAAGGTGCAACACCAGACGGCAAACCAGGCGCGGGGCGGGCAACGGTGAAGGTGGAGTGAGGAAAGGACAAAAGAAGAAAGACGGATTGCCGTAAAGCAGAAAGTCCTGCGTCTTTCGTTCTTTTTGGCTTGCGTCTTTCTACCGCAGCCGTGCCACCCGAATGCCTGACAACCAACGATTTGCCAGCACATAATCGGTCAGTGACTGGCGCGTAATCATAACTTCGCCCTGCTGCGAAGAGGCATGAAGCAGATGAACACGCCCGTTTTTCCAGACAGCCAGTCCGCAATGTTTCATGTCTAAACCGGGCCACGAGGCCATAATCATAATGATGTCGCCCTCGCGGAGGGACTTTTCGGCGGCTCGCAGGTTTTTCTTCGGTACGAAATAAAACGACTGCTGACTCACTGCCGATTCGGTCTGGGCAATTTGTTTAAACACCGCCGGATCGCTCATGCTGGGGTATTTACCGATTTTGGCCGTCATGTAGTTGACCGATTTGGCAACGGCCATGCTGCCGGGCAGTTCGTGGCTGATGTCGCGGAGCAAGCCCTTGCGGTCATTGTCGCGGAGCCAATCCGAAAAATAATGCAGCCGACTGGCATACCCGTTGATCTGTCCATTTCGGTAGCGGAGCCGGGTCAGGAATTTCCGAAATAACGGCTCAATGCGGTCAGGGTAGTGAGACTCATTACTGGTTTCGTGGTGTGCCAGCGACAGAGCCAACGCGGTTTCTAAAAACGTAGTGCAGTCGAACGTCCGCAGATTTACCACCAATTCTTCATCGCCTTTGCCTTCCAGAGTATGCGCTTCGTAGGGTTTGCCGAGCAGTGATTTCCCGACCGATACGGCGGTTTCGGCAGATGTGCGCCCACTCGACATTGCCAGATGCCGCAGTTCATCGGCCGTTTGTGCCAGCAAGACCGGGGCATTTATTGTGGCAGTCAGAAAAAAGAAAAGAATCGTAAATCGTTGTTTCATAAGTCATTTTGACTGGTTCTGTAACTCTTTATCTCCAGCAATAATACCCCCAACGGCGGCAAATCAACTAAAACGCCCGCCCGGCCAATGGTTTCGATAACGGTTTCGGTCAGCAAAATATCGGTCAGCCGAAACGTTTCCCGCGAGTCTAAACCCATCGTTCCAAAGGCATGGTCGGGAATGTGAACGGTGGTTGTGACGGACTGATGGCGGTCGAAGTTACAGATAATCAGCAGTTTTTGCGTGGGCGAATGCCGCAGGTAGCTATAAACCCGGTGCGGATTGTAGCCGGGGTTGTTTTCGTTGGCATACTGCAAATCATAAAACGCGCCGTTTCTGACGGCATCCGAGCCGGTCACCAACTGGTTAAGTTGCTGATAAAACGCCCGCAGTCGCCGTTGGTCGTTGGTTAGCCCTACCCCGTCAAATGCGCCGTTGTTGAGGTAGCCCTGCCAGTCAGAAACGCCCCAATAATCAAAAATCGTGGTGCGGCCATCATCGCCACTAAATCCGCTTGCGCCTTCATCGTTCACTCCCACTTCCTGCCCAAAATAGAGTAGCACCGGCCCCCTGTGCAGCGTGGCAGTGACCACCATCGCCGGAATAGCGACGAACGGGCCGTCCGCAAAAAACCGGGAGGCAATGCGTTGTTCGTCGTGCGTTTCCAAAAACCGAAGCATATTCTGGCCGATGTCGCCCGATTCACGCTGCCAGACCCGGCTGATGTCGGAACAGGTTCCGCCGTTTTCCATCAATCGCCGGAGCGCGTCATACAGGCCAACCTTATCGTAGAGGTAATCGAAACCACCCTGCCGGATGAAGCGGTGATACAAACCGGGGTCATAAATCTCGGCGATAAACAGCATGGTCGGATACTGCGCCCGGACGCGGCTTGTGGCCCATTGCCAAAACTCGACCGGCACTAAGTGCGCCATATCGCACCGAAACCCATCAATGCCTTTGGCCGACCAGAACAGCAGAATACCGAGCATTTTGTGCCACGTATCCGGCACGGGATTGGCGTGGAGTTGCCAGTTGCTGAAAATATCGAGGCCGTAGTTGAGCTTCACCGTTTCGTACCAATCGTTCACGTCCGGGGCTTCGGTAAGCGAGCCGGAGCCGGTGATTTTGGCGGGGGATTCGTGAATAGTTTGGGGTTGTTCCGGTGCCGTAAAGGTTTTCCCCGGTAAATAATAAAAATTGTTTTTGGGGCTGAATTTCACCGTTGTCACGTCGTTTGCACCCAGATCAATCACGCTATCGGGTTTGGCATCGGAGTGATATTGCCGGGCTACGTGGTTCGGAATAAAATCTATAATTACTTGTAAACCAGCGTCGTGAGTGCGTTCGATGAGGGCTTCCAACTCGGCCATGCGGTTCGGCACATCGTTGGCAAGATCGGGGTCAACGTCATAATAATCAGTCACGGCGTAGGGCGATCCGGCGCGACCTTTCACGATTGTCGGGTCGTTGGGCCGGACACCGAACGCGCTGTAATCGGTTTGGGTAGCGTGTGCAACAATGCCCGTGAACCAAAGATGGGTGGCTCCAAACGTTTTCAGGCTTTTGAGTGCTGCGTGGTTGATGTCGCTGAATTTGCCGGAGCCGTTTTCGGCTAATGTGCCATTGGGCGTGTTGGTGGCGTTGGCATTGCCGAAAAGTCGCACAAATGCTTGATAGATAACGAGTTTGTCGGTACGCGGAATGGTCGTCTGGGTATTCATGTAACCGATAAGTAAGTGAAGTCGGTAGGAACGGGGGCG
>JBBRUV010000021.1:0-24414 GCA_038247465.1 Cytophagales bacterium | reverse complement strand
GCATTTTGTGGTGCAGGACAGCGACGGACTCAGCCAACAATCAGACCGCTACGTCCGCTTTGCGTCTATGGCAATCGGTGATTTGTTTGCTTGGCTTGCGCCCTTATGCAAGTTGATGGATTTGCCGTTCACACCACCCAATATTGTGCCGATTATCCCGGTAACCAAAGTGGTGTATCAGCCGGGGGCTATCCGTGTAGATTTCAGTCTGTTGCAACGCTACACCGATGAACACCTGGCACAGCCCGAAACGATTTTTGTGCGAACTGATTATTTCGTGGCGAATCGGGAATGTGATGGAAAAAACTATTTCCGCGTTGCTATCACTTCGTCCGTTACTTATAACCTCTTGAACACCCCCGAAATCGAAGAAACGCTCCGGTTTTTCCTGAAAAATATCTTCCGTAAAAATGATTTTCGGGATGGACAATTGCCAATTATCTTAAACGCGCTTAACCGGCGGGACACTATCGGGCTGTTGCCCACCGGGGGCGGCAAATCAATTTGTTATCAGTTGCCGTGTTTGCTGCAACCGGCGGTTAGTGTGGTGGTTTGCCCAATAAAATCGTTGATGTATGATCAGAAAGATAATTTGGACAAAGCCTGCATCACCCGCACAAACTATATTACCAGTGAACTGAAAGCCGATGAAAAAGAAACTATTTAGCGGGAGTTTGCGGAAGGGCGTTATTTCTTCATCTGGATTTCGCCGGAACGGTTTCAGGTGAAGACTTTTCGGACGTACCTCCCCGACCTCTATGCCAAAACGCCCCTGGCATACGTCGTGATTGACGAGGTGCATTGTATGAGCGAATGGGCCCACGATTTCCGAACCTCATACCTGAACTTGACCCGAACGGTTCATGAACTTTGCCCATCTACCACACTCGTCGGCCTGACGGCAACTGCGTCGCTCAACGTGTTGCGAAACCTGCGGATTGAGTTTGCGCGGGGTGAAGCCCTATTTGCCGACGAAGATGTCAAAACCAAATTAGACTTTACTCGCCCCGAACTCCGCTTTGAAGTGATGGCCGACGCGGGCAAAAAAGCCGATACGCTGAAAGCAATATTGGCCGACTTGTCAGATCGGAAAGAATTACTGCCTAGCAATAACGGCAAGGCGGGCCTGATTTTTACGCCTTTCGTGAATGGCGATTTTGGTTGTCTGGAGGTCTCGAATAAAATCAACACCCAATTTTCGGGGCGTGCCAATTGGTTTGCCGGGAAGTGTCCAACTAAAAAAGAGTATGTCAGTATCCCGGAAAGTACATTTGACGACCGCGATTTGTTCATCGCGAGTCTTACTGCTGTCATTGGTAACCGGCTTGATGCGTTTGCAGTTGGGAGGGTATTCAACAACAGAAACACCCTTCTGGCCCAAAGTGATAGATTTCCCAAAAAAGGATTCAAAAAGATACGTTTAAAAGAAGTACCTCTACTCACTAACGACGAGTTTGAAACCCATAAACGCCGGGTTCAGGAAGGCTATAAGGCCAATGAATTCCCGCTGATGGTGGCAACTAAAGCTTTTGGGATGGGTATTGACAAGAAAAATATCGGCTATACCTTTCACTACGGTATCCCCGGTTCAACAGAATCGCTCTATCAGGAAGCGGGCCGGGCCGGACGTTGGGACGATAAAAACACACAGGCCGTTTGTCGGGTGTTGTTCACGCCTGAAACCCTCGAAGAGGCAACAATGAATGACCTGTTTGCCCCCCAAAACGCCCCTTGCAAAACTTAAAGAGTTAACCGATCCGGTTGATATTTCAGGACGCCCACCACCTAAAGGCGATATGCTGCGACAGTTTTATCTGTTTCAGATGAGCCAGGGCGAGGTGGAGGAAGAGTTGGCCGTTATGCTAAAACTGCGCGACTACGTCCTGACCGAGCCGAAAGCCCCCACCGTGAATGTGCTATGGGACAGACCCAGCGAAGAGTTTAGGAAAGCAAGTGGGGCCGGTGAGGATTTTTTTAAAAAGTTAGGCAAAATGAGTACCGACAACAAAAAAGCCGTCACTGAAAAAGCGCTCTATCGGTTAAGCATCCTCGGTATTATTGAGGACTGGACAACTGATTTTGTCTGCCATTTTGCGGTTCGGTTTAGGGTCTTGCCCGACGAAGCAGTGCTGCATAACCTGCTGACCCACGTGGTTAAATACCAGCGCGATGATGCCGACGATACTACCAACTTAGAAAAACAAATTAGGTACTTACCCGGCGATACGCTCTGGGAAAAGTGCGGTCGTTTTTTGCTACAATGGACGTGGGAAACTATTACGTTTAACCGCCGGGAATCGCTCAAAAACTTATATGACCTCTGCGTTAATTTCAAAAGCAGCGAGTCGTTTAAACGCTCGCTGGAAAATTATTTCCGGGTTGATGAACTTACGATTATCCTGCAATACATCGCCGACAACCCAAAGCAGTTTGCCGAATGGCCGAAAGCGTTTCAGCACAAAGCCGCACAAAATGCCGATCTGACTTTTGTGCGGGATAAAAGCATCCTGAAGGCTCGTGCGGAAACCCTAAGCCGGATTTTGGAAAGCACCAACGAAAACTTAGCGATTGATACCGTAAGCGGACTCTTGCAACTGGCTCAAAGCGCGTATGACGTGCCACAGGGCCGGGCGCGGCTCGAAAACACGCTTTCCCGGATGAAAAATTACTTTTCGGTCGAAGAACAGTTGGCAGTCTTACAAACTATGGTAGTGATTGGCGTAGGAATAAACTTGCCTGAAACATCCCGGTACGACCTGGCCGAATCCATCGAACGGTTTTATCCCGGCTCTTATAATTGGGTCAGTAATGAACTCAGTATTATTCATATTCCGCAACTAACGGCAACCAACCAAAAGATAAAAGACCTGAATCAAAAACTGTATGAGCGATTCTCAAAAAAAAATTAAGTGAGCTAATAGCCGACCTCGAATCGTCAGTAGAAATCCTGATTGATTTATCGGAACTGGAGAAACAGGTTGGGACGACGGTTGAGGAACTGCGAAAAAGTTCGTCGCAGCAACGTGAGGTACTGAAACAGTTTTCGGATGGCGCAAGGCTACAAGGCCAGGCTACGGCTCAACTGCTCTCTGGCGCGGCTCAACTCGATACAACAACGGAAGGAAGTACACAAAAAATAAAGACTGTTTTAACCGATGTTCAGCACATGGTTAATGACCGACTGAAAACTGTTCGGGAAACGGTTGTGAGGGGAGCCAACGCGATTGAGCAACGGAATCTGCAACATTACACTGATTTGAATGGATTGGTACGCATCAAATTAGATGAGCAAAAAGCCGAGATCAAACAGTTTATTGAGCATGAACGGGGGCAGGTTCAAAACATCGTTATAACGGTTGTCCAGAACACTGAGAAACGTATCACTCAAAGCATCAGTGGGCAAACCGATACGATTGTAGCGCAAATTGAGCAGTCAGAAAACAGGCTTAATGATAGTATCAACCAGCAAATCCAAGAAACACAGATACACCGACAAACAGTCCTTGTATTTGGCGTTCTATTAGCCGTTGAAGGTCTTGTCGGTTTAGCCCGGCTATTCCAATTGATTTAGGCATCACCCCACCCAGAACGCCCACACCGCCAGGGCTTCCTGCGTCTCGTCTGATGCCTGAATGTTACTCAACGCTGACCATGCTACCGATACCACGTAATCGCCCTGCTCCATTTGCAGGTTAAAATCGTGGTCGAGGTATCGTTGTCCGTTATCGGGAATACCCACAATCGTGACGGGTTTGGTTTCGGTGGTGCCGCCCCGTTTTTTGAGTTGCGCCGTTGCGGTGAACGGAAATTCGAGCGTTTCTTCCAGGTACTGCTGCCAGGCTGTCGCTGCTTCATAGTCGTCGTAGCAGTCAACGAGTATCTCATAATCGAGTTTGTACTGGATGTCAGTGCTGGTCAGGTTCATGCTTTTTGTCGTTTCACCGTATCTAATTCTTCCTGCAAGGCCGGGCGTTTGGGGTATTTGGCTTTCAGCGCGTCAATCAGGGTGTGAATGGCGGGAATGCTATCAGCCACGTCTTTTTTTACCATGCCCAGCCAGCCCGCCAACTTCTGATAGTCGCCCCGCCCGTTGACCGTATCGCCGAAGGCCGTGAGCCGGGGCATATACAGCGCCAGCATCTCGGCGGGGTAACGTGACGCCAGATGTGGGTGCACCTGAGTCAAAACATCTATGCCCACTTTTGGGTAGTCCTGTACTAACGTCAGCAATTTCTCCCATTTCTCTTCTTCGATGAACAGCGGAGTCAGTCGGCGAAATAAATTTTGCTCCAGACCCGATTGCCAAAGGTTTTTTGGTTTTTCGCGGGCAGCTTCTTCACGCCGGATACTGTTTTCGAGGCTGTCAAAAATACCGGACCATTCCTCGGCTGAAAAGGCTTCTTTCCACTGACGGTAGTAGGTCCGGTTGAATCCCTGGTGGTTAAAGGCAAATTCCTTCGTCAGCCGGCGGGCGGTTGTCAGGTCGTTGGTGAGCCGGGCTACGGCCAGCATTCGCTCTTCCCAGTGGCGTACCGTGCCGGGGTGTCCTAATTTTTCTGCTACCTGAATGCCGCCTTGAATGAGTTCACCCGCCCGTTCCCACAGCCCGGCAGCAATGGCCGCATCTAATACCTGATCACGAATCGCAACAATTTCCAGATTGGCTTCGGTAAGTTGGTCGGCTTCGGCTGTTTGGCCCGTTTCGCGCAGAAACTCGACTTTCATGGTTTTGAACCGATCCTGCGCGTAGTTGTCATATTTCCCGGCATAGAGCCTGATGAGGTCGTCGAGTAGGCCAACAAATACCGAGGGGTCAGGCAGCAGTAGGGCGATGTTATAAGCCATGTCCAATACTTCGTAGTCATAGTCACCATAATCGGCGAACGTTTTCTGGCCCAGATGCTTTGCCGACCATTCATAAAGCGATTGTTGCAGGGCGGGAGCCAGACTCGGATCGCGGGCCAAATCATGCAAAAATTCGATGGCCTCATTTACAGAACCGCCGATGTTGCCCGACGAATCGTCGGATTCTTTTATTACGTCCATCATACCTATCGCCAGCACCTGCCCGGCAATAATTGCATCGCGGAAGTTCTGTTTATGGGTCAGCAAAATGGCACTTTCCAGAAGTTTATCGAATTCCCTCGCCAGCCGTTTTGCGCCCTGATAATCCACAAAACCCCGGTCAGAGCTGGCTCTGACGGCTTTTTTGAGTAAATCAGCGTATTGTTTACCCACATCCACGCGCTCGTCTTTGTCGGCAAAGTGAAGCTGAACCTTACTACTAAATACCTTGTCGGCAGCGGCCTGAGCCAGTACAAAGGCGCGCAGTTCGTCGGCAGTTACTTTAGCGAGCAGACTGTTGAGCGTGAATTTTTTGGGAGTTTTTGCCGCTTTGGCTTTGGGTTTTGCCAATTCCTGCCGTAGTACCAGCAGCACAGTGGCCACGTGCTTGCAGTACTGATCGTCAACGGGGCAGTCGCAGAAAGCATCCGCTACGGTGCGCCCCTCCAGCTTAATTTCGACGGTGTAGGTTTCAGTGCCTGCCACTTCGGCCTGCCATACATTTTCCGTCGTTTCTTCTATATACAATACCACGCCGTTGGTGGCGTAGGGGCGGGCTTTTTGTAACAAGGCCGCGCCCAACTCTTTCTCAAAATTGTCAATCGTAATCATACGGCAAAGGTAAGAATCTGGCCAAACATAGAAACCGCTGAAGTTTTACGATACTCCGCGTAAAACCTCGCGCCTTTAGCCCGGCAACCGCGTTGGGGGATATAAGCGGCTGTCGCCCGTAGGGGACAAAAGCCCTGTGCGCCGGAGTGGGACCGGGCCGCCGAAGCGGTTGACGTTTTTTCTGTTCATTCTTCCTGCACAACTCACTGTTAATGAGTATATTTACGTAATGAATTTAACGACTCACCAATACCGAATCAAAGACCAAACGGCAGGAAAGCACCTTGCCAAAATGGCCTATTCGTGTAACTATGTCTGGAATTTCTGTAACCAAAGTAACGCCGAGCGTTGGGCTAAGTTCCGTAAAACGTTCTCTGCCTTTGACCTCAACAAACTCACTACCGGGTGTGCCAAAGATTTAGGCTTGCATTCCCAAAGTATTCAGGCCGTTTGCGAAGAATTTGCTAAAGCCTGTAAGCAGTTTAAGAAAACTCGTCTGTCATGGCGGAGCCGTAAACGCTCACTTGGCTGGGTTCCCTTCAAAGCGTCGGGTGTCAAGATTGAGAGCGATTTGATCACCTACGGCGGGCGAAGGTTCAAATTTTGGTTAAGTCGTCCCATACAGGGTAAGGTACGCTTTGGCTCATTCGCCCAAGACTCGCAAGGCCACTGGTTTGTTAATCTGGTAATCGAATCACCCGCCGAAGCCAGAACACCAACCCGAAAGGAGTGCGGGATTGATTTAAGCTTAAAAACCCTTGCTACGCTGTCTGATGGGGTTGAATTGAGCCGGGAGAACTTAACTAAGAAGTTTGAGGTACAACTGGCAAAAGCCCAACGCGCCCGTAAAAAGAAGCGCGTCACGGCCATACACGCCCGTATCAAGAACAAGCGGAAAGACTGGAACCACAAGGCCACTACCCGGCTCGTGCGGGAGTACGACCGTATCGTGGTGGGCAATGTGAGTAGTTCCAGACTAAAGAAAACACGCATGACCAAAAGCGTTTCTGACGCTGGTTGGGCCGACTTCAAACTGATGCTTGGATATAAAGCGGTGTCGCTTGGCTCAGTGTACCTGGAAGTAGAAGAAAAGTTCTCAACTCTGACTTGCTCTGACTGTCTCGAAAGAAGCGGCCCGCGTGGACTAAGCGGACTTGGGAATAAATTAGGGCCAAAAGGTATAAGTGAGTTGATTTCTGCTTATCTTTATTAAAACAAATAAACGATATGGCTTGGCTTAATCAGGGTGAAAAAGAAGAGATAGCGACTCTTTATAGACAAGGGTTTAGTACCCATAAAATCGCATTAATTCTTGGCAAAGGGGTTACGACTATAAAGCGGGCCGTGCAAAAGCAGTGTTTGCCAAAGAATGACTATGTTTACAGGGAACTTGACATTAAAATTGCTGAACTTTATACAGAAGGTATGTCCATGCCTGTCATATGTAAGACTCTTGAATTAAACATAAAAAGAGTTCTTAATGGGATTAAGAGAAGCGGCATAGCCATTCGGTCAATTAGCCAGCAATTTGCAATTTACAACCCTTCTATTGGCAGAAAACACACAACCGAAACAAAAATAAATCTCAGCAAGATTGTTCACGAAAGATATAAAGACCGAATTGTCGCAGAATCTTACCGTGAAAAAAGGGGTAAAAGGTTGCACCCGAAAAATGGATTAACAGAAAACGCATGGCACAGGATTCTCCTAAAAGAAGCTGATTTTACTTGTCAGATAAGCGGATTGAGAGGGGTTAAACTAAATGTTCACCATTTAGATAGCGTTAAGGATTCGCCCGATAAGGCATGGGAGTTGAATAACCTAATCGTTATATCACAAGAACTGCACAAAGAATTTCACTATGGCTTTATGGGGAACCCTCGAAAGCCCTGCACAAGTGATGATTGGAAAGCGTTTCTTGCTCAAAGAAAGTAAGAGAATGGGTATGCAGTAGTTGCGGTTCGGTGCATAGCCGGGACGTGAACGCGGCAAAGAACATTCTCCGTACAGGACATTGTACGCCAATTAAGGGAATCCCCCTGCTTTAGCGGGGGGAAGATGTCAACGGTCCGGCAGTTGCTAACTTTGCCGCGTTAGTCAGTCGTCAACGCAACCGCCATGATTCGTATTTTTCAGCAAGACGCAGCCGCCGTTCGGAAGATCAACGACATCGAGTCATTCTCTAATATCGAGCGTACACTTTGGGTGGACTTGCAAAACCCCAGTCGCGACGAAATCGAAAGCGTAGAGACCCACTTCAACGTAAACTTCCTGAGTCAGCAGGAGCAGGCCGAAATCGAGAGTTCGTCGCGCTACATCGAAGAAGACGACTACCTCATTGCCAACTCCAACTTTATGATTCCCGGCAAAGACGGAACGTATATCAACGTGCCGGTGAGTTTTATTTTGAAAGACGACGCTCGTGGCGAATCGCTGCTGTTTACCTACCGAAACGCCGACCTGAAATCGTTTGCGGATACGGTCAGGAAGATAAAATCGAAACGGACGCTGTTTAAAGACGGGGCGCAGATTCTGATTTCCATTTTTGAATCGCGGGTTGATTACGATGCCGATTTGGTTGAAGTGGTTTCGGCAGAGGTCAAGGCTATCAACCGGCAACTCGATTTAGACGCGAACTTAGACCGCGATATGCTCCTGAAAATCAACGACTACCAGGAACTGACGATGACCATTCGCGAGAACGTGGTAGACAAACAGCGCGTGATTTCATCCATGATCCGGTCTGACGGCTGGTTTACCGAAGCCGAACAACTCCGGCTCCGGGCGTTGATCAAAGACATCGGCTCGCTGATTGAACACACCAATTTTATTTTTGAGCGATTAGAATTTTTGCAAAACACCTATTTGGGTTTGATTGATCTGGAACAAAACCGAATCGTAAAAACATTCACCGTTGTCTCGCTCGTTTTTTTGCCGCCTACGCTCTTAGCCAGCATCTGGGGTATGAACTTCGCCCAGATGCCCGAACTGAGTTGGCAATGGGGCTATCCGTTAGCCATCGGTTCGATAGTTGCTTCGTCGTTGCTGACGATTCTTATTTTCCGCCGGAAGAAGTGGTTATAGTCAGCAAGTTGTCAACCGAATGCCAATCGTACCACCCCAGATTTCGCCGGGTTCCAGTACCCGCAATCCCTCGCCATTGTTGAAGGCATCAACGTTGGCCGTGATGGGTTCAATGGCGATTCGGTCGCGCACTTCTGGGGTGTACACGACCAGAAACGGAAACACCGCCGTATCCTGCGACATCACCAGACTGACGTTTTGTGCGGGTGCGCTCAACGTGGTTTCTACAATGGGATGCTGATTGTTCACCACAAAAACCGCGTCGAAAGTGCGGTCGGTCAGGCTAAACGCGCTTGAATCGGTGAACGGTATCTGACCAACGGGCAACAAATTTTCATCCAACAAAACGGTTTCGGTGGCGGGTATGGCAAGCGTCAGGTTATCAACCGAAGCCGGGCTATCGGTGCCGGTGCCGGTGCTGAGCGAAAAATACGGATGCCAGCCAAACGCCGACGGGCAGCGCGACGGCCCGGTGTTCGTAACGGCAAACGAAATAGAAAACCCAATAGTCTCATCGTCAGTCAGATGAAGCGCGTATCGAACCGTGAGCGAGAACAAAAACGGGTAGCCTTTCAGGTCGCCGGGGTAATCGTAACGGAGGGTGATAGCGGCTTCGGTAGCGGTGATTTCCTGACTAATTACGGCAAACGGGCGCGGATGTACAAAGCCGTGCATGGCGTTATCGCGCCCAAAATCATTGAACGGCAGTGCGTATTCTTGCCCCTCGAAGGCATAAATCCCGTGCCTGATGCGGCTCGGAAACGGATACAGCAAGGCACTGGCGTAGCTTTCGTCGGCCTGCAACGCCTGCGGAGAGTCAGGCGTTTTGAGCAGCGAAAATAACCGGGACTGGCCGTTCTGATTATTGGTGAAAACGGGCAGTATTAACCGTCGCAGAACACCGCCAAAACCGGGCAGTATGGTAAATCCCGCGCCGATTTCGGGATGCCGGACGGTATACTCGGTGAGCGGTTCGGTAGCCGACGCTAAAGGGCCAAAAGGCTGGGTTGTGATCTGAAAAGGCATTTGCTGGTTGGCTGATAACGAGGTGCCAAACCTACGCAACCTGCTTATAATTCTCCCGATACGCCCATGCCAAATAACGCAAAATCATAGCGAACGGGGTCGGCGGGGTTAAATTGGCGGAGCGCGTCGGTTAGGGCCAGGGCGGTTTTCCAGGTTGGTGGTGTTTTGGTTTCGGGCGGCAGCAACCCCAGGTGCCGGGCCACGCGCTCAACATGAACGTCAATCGGGATCACCAACTGCGCCGGGCTGATGCGCGTCCAGAGACCAAAATCAACGCCCGCGTTGTCTTGCCTGACCATCCAGCGCAAAAACATCAGCAGCCGTTTGCAGGTCGAGTTGCGGGCGGGCGTGGCGATGTGTTTGCGCGTTCGGGGCGGGAAAAACGGGTCTGGCTCACCCGTGTCAGTGCTGTTGCCACAAAATCGGTTATGAAACGCAATCAGATGATTTTCAACGGTATCGGTCGCTAAATCTGGCAAAAATGCATCTTCGAGGGTCGTATGCGTTTGGTAATATTGCCGAAAAAAATGCAGAAAATACAACGTGTCGCTGGCGTTGAAGGTGCGGTGTTTGAACTCCAGAAACCGCTTCAGATCGCTGTCCTGATGGTTTCTAACAAAATCGAATGGTGCGCCATCCATTAGACTCACTAATTCATTGGCTTTTTTGAGGATAACAGGCCGTTGCCCCCAGGCCAGCACAGCCGCCCAAAAACCCATGATTTCGATGTCCTGCGGCTGTGAAAACTGGTGCGGTATCGAAATCGGGTCGTGTTCGATAAACCCCGGCTGATTATATTGGGCAACCTTCGCGTTGAGCAGGGATATTAATGGATAAGTAGTTGCGTACACTTACTTGCCTCATTTACACTCCCTCAGCCTCAACTAATTTCACGGCTGGCACAAGGCGCGTCAGGAGGTTTTCGATACCGGCTTTGAGCGTCAGCGTTGACGACGGGCAACCACTGCACGACCCCTGCAACTGCACTTTTACCAGCCCCGTTAGGTCATTAAACGAGTGGAAAGTGATGGCTCCTCCGTCAGATTCTACCGCCGGGCGGATATACTGGTCTAACACAGCCTTGATTTGCTGAACCGTCTCCGAATCCATATCCAATTTGGCCGAGTTCAGATCAACCGTGCGCTGGGCAAATACGGGGCGTTCGGCCTCAACATATTCTTTGATAAACATCTTGGTCTCAAACAGCACCTCGTCCCAATCGGTGGCATCGTCTTTGGTGACAGTCACAAAGTTGCGGGCGATAAACACGCGCTGTACAAACTCGAACCCAAACAGAGCCACTACCAACGGCGACGCTTTACCGTCGAGCAGGGCCTCGCCGGGTGCGGCATAATCGAACGACAGGCCGTCCGGCACCAATTCCATGCTGACCACAAACTTCATGGAGTTCGGGTTGGGACTGCCTTCGGTAAAAATAGAAATCGGGCGACGCAGGAGCGTATTCATACGGTTTTGAGGTTTTCAGTTGTTAATGAGTCAACAGCGCGGTTCTGATTTTGGTTTAGACAATAAAAAGCCCGTTTCGCGATTAGGCAAAACGGGCTTTCTTGTCTGAAATTTCTTCAGGCTGTTTCAGACAATTTTCTATTCCGCTATGGCAACCGGAGCGGCCATTTCAGCGATCATCGCTTCGTGCGGAACGATGTCAACATACGACCGTTGCAGCCGACCCGGGCGGAATTTCACCACCCCGTCAATGAGGGCAAACAGGGTATGATCTTTACCCAAACCCACGTTTTTGCCGGGGTGGTGTTTGGTGCCGCGTTGCCGGATAATAATGTTACCGGCGATGGCTACCTGACCACCGAATAATTTTACGCCGAGCCGCTTGCTGTGCGAATCCCGACCGTTTTTGGAACTACCTACGCCTTTCTTGTGTGCCATTTTTTGAAACGTTTAAGGTTTGACGTTTAAAGTTTAAGGAAAAGCGCGTTAAACGTTCAACCTTAGACCTCAAACGATAAACTACAAAGTGATGTCTTCAATCAAAACCCGCGTCAAATACTGACGGTGGCCGTTTTTCTTTTTGTAACCTTTCCGCCGTTTCTTCTTGAAAACCAGAACTTTCTCGCCCTTGAGGTGCTCCTGAATTTTGGCCGAAACCGATGCGCCCTCCACAAGGGGCGAGCCAACGGCGATAACTCCTTCGTTGTCAACCAGGAGAACTCTAATCTGGTCGGAGGCAAGTGCAGCGTCCGTGTCGCCAGCTAACCGATGGGTATAGATGGAACGACCTTTCTGGATCTTGAATTGCTGCCCTGCGATCTCTACGATTGCGTACATAATGTTTGTATCAAATTGGAAATGAGGGCGCAAAGGTAGTTTTTTTTGTGGCTTTTGGCAAGTGGTTAGCGGGAAGTTTTTTTAGTGCTTTCGCATTTTAAGTTGGCATTAACACGTTACAGCGGGTTAGGTAAGCCCAGACCGTAGAAATATTGCATACGTCTACGGTTTCGTTCAGCCGGAAATCCTGAGCCGAAGGCGTGACGACCAACAGCGGAATGTCGCCCAAATCGTGGCTGGCCGTGTAATTTCCCCGACTCAGGGCAGGGGCATTGGTGTACTTGATTTCGATGCCAACCACTGGCTTATCACCCCGAACAAGTACCAAATCTAATTCGGTACCTTCGGCTGTTCGGTAAAAATAGGGCCGAACGCTGTAATCTAACCGACTGATAACTTGCTGGATAACGTAACCCTCCCACGAACTGCCCACGTACAGGCTACCGGCTAATTGCTCGTCGGTGCTGATGCCGGCCAGCGCATGAAACATACCGCTATCCCGGAAATACAATTTTGGCGATTTAACCAACCGTTTATTGAGGTTCACCGCGTATGGCAACAGCCGACGAAGTAGAAACGCGTTTTCCAGAAACCCCAGATAGGTTTGCACCGTTGGTCCGCTCAACCCCAGCGACCGGGCTAATTCGGAGGCATTGAGCAGGTTGCCGTGAACACGTACCAACATTGTCAGCAATGTTCTGACCCGCGCCGGGGCTGCCCCCAACCCCAAAGCGGGCAAATCACGTTCGACATAGGTCTGGATAAAGTCAGTCATTCGGCGGTTAGCCGAACGGTCTGAGGGGGCCTGTAACACATCAGGAAAACCACCCCGAAGCCAATGCTGACGATAGGGTACTTGGCCGCCAACCTCCTGCCAACTAAGCGGTTGTAGTTCCAAATAAGCTATCCGGCCCGCGAGCGACTCCGAACTTTGCTGGAGCAAATCGGGGCTGGGCGAGCCTAACAGCAGAAATCGCCTTGCTGTTCGTTGGCGGTCTATCAGCGACCGCAACAACGGAAAGAGGGCAGGTAGGCGTTGAATCTCGTCAAGGATAATCAGTTTGTCGGCTCGTTCGGCCAGATACAGTTCGGGGTCGGTCAGTCGGTTCAGGTCTTCGGGTGATTCGAGGTCTAAATACAGGCTGTCACGCCCATATTGGCTTGCCAACGAGCGAACCAGCGTGGTTTTGCCAACCTGCCGGGGGCCAACTACGGCCACAACGGGCCGTTCGTTGACCAATTCGATCAATTCGGGGGTAATCGTTCGCAAAAACATATCCTGCAAATTTAAAGTATAATTTTAAATTTGCAGGGTCGTAAATTAAGGAGATTGACTCCGGTCGCCACCAGCACTGTATCAAAGTTGCACCAAATCCCAAATCTCCGTGATGCTCAATGCCCGGTTGTAAATCCGCACATCGTCAATGGCTCCGTTAAAGAACGACTGGGTTCGGTCTGCAAAACTGCCAATGATTAGATCACTTGTTGTGCCGACGATGTTGCCTGTTTTGGGAACCTGGTGCAGAGGAACGCCGTCCTTATACCAGTTGAGCATGGTGCCATCGTAGACAATCGTGACGAACTGCCAGACATTTTGTTCCAATCGGCAGGTTGGACAACTCCAATCCTGGTCGGTAGTGCCAGTACTGGTGCGAAGTTCAACATTCATCAGCGTTGGACCGCCTGTTCCCACCCCGTATTTGCGGCCCGTGTTGCTCGCGTTTTGCGCTTTTGACAGGATTTGCATATTCGTTCCGACCTGTGTGCCCCAATCTGGTTTTATCCAGGCACAGATGGTTATCGCTGAACCTGTAATGCCTATGCTCGTATTGTTTGGTACTCGGATTTACTGGCTCGCTAACCCTACCCGCCAGACCATCGAGATCTTCACCCTCGATGACGACATCGAAGCCTACACTCTGCTCAAGCTGTTCCGCGTGGGTGAACTGGCTACAAGCAAATTACTTCCCGAGTTCGTGATTCCCGTCAAAGCCGTTTTCGATGCCGGGGTGAATATGGTTGCGTTGAAGGGGTGCCTTATAAGAGGGTGACAGTGGTGTAGTAGCCCTTTGTCAGTGACTAAATCTATGGGAGAAATATCTCTGGATTTGTTAAAATTAATCCTTTGAGTGTATAACCATGATGAAAAAATAGGTTGCCTCAGTCTGGATTAACCAAAGCAGTAGCAGCCAGCTTAGTTGCTTTGGGGTTACTGAAGGAAAACTACGCATATAAATAAGGAGCTTATAAACAAGTAGCCATTTCGGTATTCGTCTGGTTTTTAGGTTATAACCCCAAGCGTAATCGACCGCCTGTGCTATAGACTAATTTGCCTGAAGAGCCATAGGTGAGCCGCAAGGCAATAGCTATATAGCTAACCGGAACCAGAACGGCGTGACTGATAGTAACCGGATCAGTTGCCATAGGCACCCGGTTACATGACCAGACTGTGGGGTCGTTCCAGTTACCATTTTTAATACTGTATTGAGCCGTGCCCAGTATTGTTATTGTAGCTGTTGCCGTACATCCACCTACACTTGTTACAACTACTGAAAAAGAATTTGTCCCTAACACGGCAGAGGTCATGGCGGTGCCAGATCCAGACGAGCTAATGGTTGTGTTGCCCGACCAAGCGTATGAAACAACGGTATTGCTTGGGCTTATACTTAGGCTGACCGCATCCCCTACGCACACACTCATCGAAGACGCTACCATATTAACTACTGGTGAGTCAATACAACTGATTTTACGGATACGCGCGTTGGCAGCATCGGCAATGAAAAGGTTACCAGAACCATCTAAGCTCACTCCAAATGGATTATCCAACTGAGCCATTGTAGCCAATCTACCATCACCCAGAAAGCCGCGAGCATCTACTCCTGCTACGTCGGTAATGATCCCATTGGTGCTGATCCGTCGAATACGGGCATTACCATTGTCTGAAAAGTAAATTGTTCCATTGGAGGCAACAACTATCCCAAACGGATAAGATAACTTAGCAACTGTAGCAGGGCCGTTATTGCCGCTATAGCCAACAGCACCTATACCAGCTATGGTCGATATAATACCAGTGGAAGTTACACGGCGAATGCGTTGATTTCGGTTATCAGCAATATACAGGTTGTTAGTAGCATCGATAGTAATGCCCGTTGGGTAATTTAGTTGGGCAATTGTAGCAGTACCGCCATCCCCGCCAAACCCAGCCACTCCTGAGCCAGCAACAGTGGTTATGACTCCATTGGTACTGATACGCCGGATACGATTATTGTCAGAATCCGCAATATAGAGATTACCAGCTTTGTCGAGGGCAATGTTGTTTGGAAGTTTTAGTTGAGCAACTATAGCCAACCCGCCATCACCCGAAAAACCGCCAATACTCGTACCCGCTACGGTCGTGATAATGCCGCTGGAGTTAATTTTCCTGATTCGGTTGTTGAAGGCATCAGCGATATAAATATTTCCAGCCCCATCAGGCAGTACACCATATACTCCCGCTAGGCGGGCTGCTGTTGCAAGACTACCATCGCCCGAAAAACCACTAACCGATGTTCCTGCCACTGTTGTAACGACACCAGCCACATCTACTTTTCGGATTCGACTATTGCCTAATTCAGCGATATAAACGTTTCCATTCCCGTCGGATTTCACATCAGAGGGATAGTTAAGGCGGGCAAATGTGGCCTGACCAGCATCGCCCCCAAAGCCCGCATTATTGGGGCCAGCTATAGGGCTGATGATACCGCTCGAATTGACCAGCCGGACGCGCTGATTTCCCCGATCAGCAATAAGCATATTACCACTGGCATCAATAGCCAGCCCTAACGGGCTTAATAGAGCGGCAACTGTAGCAGAGCCACCATCGCCATAATTGCCACCTCCAGCGGTGGTGCCTGCTACGCGGGTAATAATACCACTTGTAGTGATTTTCCGCACCTGATTATTGAAAAAGTCAGAGACATAGACGTTTCCATTGGCATCGACGGCTGGCCCAGCGAAAAAGCTGATCTGTGCGGCAGTAGCAGGTCCATCGTCACCTGTTGCTCCTTGAGTACCTGTGCCAGCCAGAGTAGAGATAATACCGCTACTGTTAATTTTCCGGATCCGTCGATTTAAGTAATCACCGACGTAAACATTTCCACCGGCATCCACCGCTACGCCTGTTGGTGTATTCAATTGAGCGGCTGTAGCCAGCCCGCCGTCACCAGAGAAGCCCGCCCCCGCTGTACTACCTGCAATCGTGGTAATGATGCCACTTGTATTTACCTTCCGAATGCGGTGGTTATTCCAATCAGCGATGTAGATTGCTCCAGTTGCATCAATGCCAATCCCGTAAGCAGAATTCAATTGGGCAGTAACAGCCAGGCCACCATCCCCCGAAAAACCATACGTTCCATTGCCTGCGACTGTAGTTATAATGCCATTGGTAGTTATTTTGCGGACACGGTTATTACCCCAGTCGGAGAAATAAATAGTTCCGGCAGCATCGACTACAATACTGGTCGGGTAATTGAGTTGTGCAGCCGTAGCCAAACCACCGTCACCCGAGAAACCAGGAACGCCTGTTCCTGCAATGGTCGTGATAATTCCCGTCGGGCTAATCCGGCGAATGCGGTTCGGCAACCCTTCGGTAATATACCTATTACCGGTTGCATCAATGGCTACGCCTTCCGGATTATTGAGTGTAGCCAATAATGCCTGTCCACTATCGCCGATATTGTCAGGGCCGGCTATGGTTGATATAATTGGCCCCACAAATTCAACGAATACACTAACCGTATCAGTCGCCCCATCTGTATAGTTAGAGACAATTTTTGCCGTGTAGTTCTTACTGACATCGGCGTATCGTTTGGTTTGTGGAAAGTAGCCATTAGTTGTGGTTCCATCGCCCCAAATCCAGACAAACCCAGTATTGACAACAGGCTTTGTATCTACGCCATTAAACACCACATTGCCAGTCAGGCGGTCAATTGATTGGATGTTTACAATCAATGTGCGCGTACTGGTAGCCAGTGTAGCAAGGGTAGCCGTTCCGCTGACGGTTCCAGCTCCACATACGTTGCTGACACTAACCAGCGAGTAAACGGCTGGCCCTGAAACCACAACCGTTCGCGCAAACGAAGCCGTGCCAATAGAAGGGTATATCTGTACTCCCCCAACTGGCCCACCCATAGTAAGCGAGTAGGGCGAAGTTCCTGTGAACTCAACAGTGAGTGCAACCTGACTATTGGGTAATACAGTCGCTGAACCTGCCAATGTTGCTGTTGGTGGCTGCCCCCGAATGGAGAGTGTCTGACTGGCCGGACTCCCCACTACTGCCGGTGAGGTGGACACTACCCGTATCCGATATCCACTGCCAATGGACAGGTTGGCAGGCAAGCGGGCTATTAACGGGCTGGCCGTTCCTGCTGTTTCTATCGTCTGGAAATTACGACCCGAAGCATCCGACACCTGCACTAAAAACTGATTGTCGATTTCAAACCCTCCTCCTGCTGTCGTAAAGGGTACGCTGATGGTGGTACTGGCACACAGACTGGTATTAGATGGGGTAAACGCACTCGTAAAAACTTGCTGGGATGTCGGCTCGCCAACCGTCACATAGAGCGTATCGCGTTTGCCTTCGTAAGCAAAGTAAACCGCTGACCCACCCCGCCGTAAACCACTGAACTGACCTGACTGTGCGTTGTAGGATACCGCTAATGGGTTACTGACCGTTACAAGAAGCCCGGCAGGGTTTACGTAGTTCGTAACAAAGCTGTTGTAAACAAGCCTGTATTCGGGGGAAAACGAATCACCGATGGGCATAGTTTTTACTTCCGGGCTGACTAATAGACGTTGCAACACCTCACCAGATTCAACGACTACACTTACCGTATCCTGAAGATAAAATACGGTGTCTCGTTTCACAATCGTAACACTGGCAATGATAAGTTGGCGGCCCATTGCTACCGAGCCAACCGGAAAGCGAAACGTGCGGTCACGTCGCCGGATTGTATCTGACACGATCGTTGCCTGAAATACCGCATCGAGTTTTTGAAATCCTGTTGTGTCTTTTAGCCTGATTTTGGCATCCAGCGTACCACCAGCCAGTATCCGAAGGCCAGTTTGTGGGCTTATAATTTTAATTCGGTTCGTGTCGACGCGCTCTACCACAACCGGGTTCGTAGCCGCTTTATCCTGACTGTTTACTTTGTGTGTTGG
This sequence comes from Cytophagales bacterium, assembly GCA_038247465.1. GTDB lineage: Bacteria > Bacteroidota > Bacteroidia > Cytophagales > Spirosomataceae > JBBRNH01. Next base: position 6,126 of record JBBRUV010000021.1, on the reverse strand, counting down.
CTGGTTGTTTGCGGGAAACGCGCCAAAATAGGGCGAGTTTACGGCCTGGTTGAGCAGAAATCGTACCCGATCCGAAGTTTGGGGAATATCCGTAATGGCGAGATGATTATAATCCAATTGAACGGGCTGGGTATTCGGAATACCGGATACCTGAGAACTGTTTAAGGGTAACCCGGCTGTTTGACTCAATAAAGGAACCACCCCATCGCTATTCCAGAGAAAATCGGAGTATTTATTGTTCCAGTTACCATATACTTCAAAGGTCTTTATGGCAGCCGCTGCCCGTCCTGCCACAGTAGGGACACGCCAGGCCGTTTGTAAATCAGCCCGATTAGTACCTGCGCTCAGAAACCCTTCCAGCCATGACGATGCCGGATTACTGATGAGATTTTCTCCTATTCCCTGAATGATTCGATAGTAATACAGGTCGGCTGCACTCAGTACTATATTTCCCGACACGGGCAATCCCTGGTTAGCTAACGATACGGCCAGCCCAGCCGGTTGCTGGGCGGCATCACCTTGAACAATGTCTGACGCGATAGCGTGTCCCTTCAGGTTGGTAATTCCAAAGCGAATACCCCCGAAATCAGTATTGGTCGTCAGGTTCTGTACGGCATCAGTAGCAATGTAACTTGGGATACCCAGTCCCAGTATGGAGCCATTCCGCCGGATAAATGTGTTATCATTTGGTCTCAATAAAGCCCTCAATGCCGGGTTGAGTCCAGGAACCAACCCGGTTATCAAATCTGCGCCAGACGAACCATTATGAGGGGTATTAATGGTAATAAACTTATTTACAAATCCCTGCTCGTAGTTTTGGTACAAATAGCCATCACCACGAGCGTAATACTCATCTGAATACTGCTGCATTACATACCGGAGTATACTGCCTCCCATGCTGTGACAGATATAATCGACCCGATTAGCAGCATAACCAGCCAATCTCATACTCGATATAGGCGATATAAACGAGTTTGCCAACCTAATGCGGTCAAGCCCCACCAGAATACGGGCATTGGCATCAAATGAACTACTGGGATACATATCGACCGCTTCTGGTCTTGCTTTAAACCAAGTACTACTACGTAATCCGAATTTGTCCCAGGTAGTACTCCCACTTCCTCCCAAACCGTGTACGAGCATCAGTGGAGGTCTCACGAGTACAATCTCCTGGGTAAGTTCTTCCTGAGTATTATTATCGTAACTCACAATCACTCTTGCCCGTACCCGTCGCTCTGCCAAGTGTTGAAACTTATCGGGTCGTACAAAATCATCGGGGGCTTTGTACCAGAACCACACACTCCCGTCTGAAGCGGCATAACTGCTGACCGCCGAGGTTGCTTCCGGGATGGCTTCATTACGGTAAAAATCATTGCTTTGAACCGAGGCAAACTTCACCCGACCAAGCCAGGTAGGATCGGGGAATCCACTTTCATCATCATTGACCGAAACCGATACCTGTCGAATGGCTGAACCTGTTGCCGGATTGCGTTTAGAAACTACCACATACATCCGGGCTGTACCGTCAGCCGCAATTCCTTTTATGCCCGTTGCGGCAGCGGCTGGCATACTTTTATCCCATTTCAGTTCCACTTTAAAATCCGCGCTGGATCGCCAGTCAATTTGCAGCACACTACTCGATACGGGTGTAGTGGGTTTGGCCACGTTGGTCAGCCGAAACACACCATCGACAACGCTCGTACTGGTGCCGAAAGCGGCAGTAAGCAGGGTGGGCGTAAGCTGATACGAAAATGTTTCAACGGCTCCAACACTCCCTGTTCGGGGTAACAATCCAATCAATACGGGTGTAGTTGTTCCGGTACGAACGAATTCCAGCCGATACTGAACATCAGCAATAGTTGTGAGGAGACGGGTTGGGTCGTCGGGCATTTTGTCGCGCCATTCTACCCAGAGGGGAACTGTGTCTTTCACCCGGATGGTTGTGCTGGTAGCGGGGCTTATCCATTGCAGACCAAATGTGTCGTCGGGTTGTTCAATCAGAGCCTCATCGCTGGCAATAGTCCCCTGTTGGTCATCGGCACTTACGCGCACATAATCGGCAGACAGGGAGGCCGGAATGGTCAGCGTTGTCGAAAAGCTACCATCAACGCGAACCGTCAGAATAGGGTATAGCTGACCCGAAAAAACAGGACTGGAACCAAGTATAACCTGCCGACCAGCTACAAAATTTCGCCCGGTAAGGGTGGCTACTTCGCCCGGACGGTATAACCCCCGGTCCAGATCAACCGTCGGGTCCGAGAGCACATCGGTTCCTGATGTGCCTATCGTCACATAGACTGGATTAGATAGGCCCGTACCGTTGGCCCCCGACGCAACTGCCTGAAACGACGTTGTACCGGTCGGTTGCCAAAGTAACTGCATCGGTACGCCTAAACCAGTTTGACTCGCTGGTGGAGTAATGCTTAATGCATCGGGGTTTAAGGTGTAATTTCCGTTGGCCGGAATCGTCAGACCACTGGCTAACACAACGGGTGTTGTACTGCTTCCAATTCTTAGGGCCAGGTTCCCAGTAGCGGTCTGAGTTCCCTGATTGCGAATACGACCGGCTACACTGTAAGGTTTCCCCACATCGAGGGTACTTAGGCCACCCCCAAAACGCATAGGGGTGGTTAGGGTCAGGTCGTTATAAATTCCGTCAAACAGTGCCTGATAGTATGTTACATTTCCTCCGGACGGCTGGAGGATATTGATGTTTGTGGGTGAATTGGCAAAATTCAACACACACATGATGTAGATTTGGCCTTGCTGAACAGGAATGGTGTTACTAATGGGTAACTCCGCGTTGGCAGTAGCTCGATAATCGCAGGCAATAGGTGGCAACGCAGTAATGTTACACGCCAGTGAGAGGTCATTGTTCGGCAATGGTCCCCATAAAATCGCATCTACATCAACATTAGAGGAGTTGGTAAACCTAAATTTCAGATTACCCGGCGAGTTAGTTCGTACATAGAACCAAGTCTGATTTGACCGACGGCCAATACAATCCCAACGTGTCGAACCTGTCCCATCGATGCAACTATTGCCTACAGGTCCCGGATACGTTATCGACGATGCTGATACAATCTGTGATGATGGCAAGGTGCTAAACAGCGAGCAGCCTACAATCGGAGAGCAAGCCGCTTTTGTTGAATCAAAAGGGACAAGTGGCCGCTTTTCCTGTCCCTGAACAGGGTTGAGACCGAAAAGAGCAATGAAAAAGGAAAAAAGTAGACAGGTAAAGATATGTTTCATAGTAGTCCGTGCGGTGAAAATGATAAAAAGTGTTACAGATACAATCGAAAAGCCACTGTCAAAGGTCACTCACAATCAAGCCTCAGCGCAACGGGAAAAACCCCGTTTTTGAAAGGATATTTTTCCCGTGTCTGCCGCGCTGATTTTGATAACATCGGCCCGTAGGATACGTGAACACGGCAAATATCTCTCGCTTTTAGGCCCCGCGCCATCCCCCGATTGGGGGATTTTCACTTTTTTCAGTAGCTGACTTTCGACAAGGCTTGCCTTCGGCACAATTATCCGTGCTGGTTTTCTAAAACGAATCGTATTGATTGGAATTCTGCGTAGTTTGCAATTCGCAAATTACGAATCAAATGAAGCGGCACAACGGCATGAGGCCACTCGACATTGTCGTATTACTCAAGATAATTGCCCTACAACAGCCTGATAAACAAGAAACTGAATGGCGCAAAAAAGACCTCGCCGAGTGGCTTCAGATTAGCCCCTCGGAAGTGAGCGAGTCGCTCAATAGGTCCGAAATCGCGGGTTTGGTTGATGCAACTCACCGGTCTGTATTGCGCCGGTCGCTGCTCGAATTTTTACAATTCGGGTTGCGCTACGTGTTTCCGCAACGCCCCGGTGCCTTAATAGCCGGTATGCCAACGGCTCATTCGGCCCCTGTTCTGTCCAAAGCATTTATAGGTGCAGAGGTATATGTTTGGCCCGATGCCGATGGGCCTGTGCGGGGGCAGGCCATTGAGCCGCTATATGGCACTGTCCCGAAAGTCTGTCGCCACGATGAAACTCTCTACGAGTTGTTGGCCTTAGCCGATGTATTGCGTGTAGGGCGCACCCGCGAAATCGCGCTGGCTCAAACCATGCTCAAAGACCGGATTTTGTTATGAATACGTTCGCCGACATAAACCGGCTTCGGTTACGCATTGTCGCACAAATGCTGGCTCAGCTAGGGCAGGCCGTTGTTTTTGTGGGTGGTGCTACCGTCTCCCTTTACGCCGACACAACCCTAACGGCCGATATACGCCCTACCGACGATATTGATGTGGTGGTTGAATTGGCTACCTATGGCGCCTACAGCGACTTAGAGGACCGTTTGAGAGCGTTGGGTTTTCAGAACGATATGATGTCGGGCGTTATTTGCCGGTATCGGGTACAGGGCATCACAGTTGACATTATGCCCACCGATCCTACCATTTTAGGGTTTAGTAATCGGTGGTATGCCGATGGCTTTCAAACCGCAATGCACTATAGGCTGGATGAACAAACAACTATTCGGATCTTCACACTGCCCTATTTTGTAGCCTCAAAATGGGAAGCCTGCAAGGGGCGCGGTGGTAATGATCTGCGCTTTAGCACTGACTTTGAAGACATTATTTTTGTGTTGGATCAGGCAGCCGATGCTGAGTTACAGCTTCGGCAGATGCCCGACGAACTGTACGCTTATTTCCGCAGTGAATTTGCTACGCTTCTAAGCCGGGCGGATATTGAGGAGTCTATTTACAGTCATCTGGAACCCCGCTTCGCTACTATCCGCACCCAACGAATTATAAAGCTTTTAACCCGTTTGATTGAGTGCTGAACGGTCCCCTATCCCCCAATTGGGGGATTTTTTGTGTGTAACCTCACCCCGTATCTTTGAGCAAACCGTACTCTTATGCGTTCCATCGGCCTGTTCTGGATGTTCTGCTTAACCGTACAGTGCGGGCGGGCGCAACCCTATTCGCGCTTAGATAGTACGTTTACATTCGCCAGTGCGTCCGATTTCCTCGTACTGTTTCAGGAGCGGCCACCCATCCAACAATCGTTCGATGTTAGCCGCTCCGTCCATCTTTCTGACTGGCAGCGGGTTCCGAGCGTGCATTACGGCAATGAATCACCCAAAGGCCGGGCTTTTTTCACGTGTAAAAGCGCCATAACCCAAACCGTCTGGCTCGAACTCACCAGCCATTTCATTGACACTGTTCGGGTCACGCTTGTTCGTCCAGATACTGTAATCCGGTATCGAGCCATCAGCTACCCCGACTTAGCCCTTGTGCCAGACCTGCGGTGGCCGTTCTTACCCGTTCGGCATCCATATTTTGTCTTTGCAATCTCGCTGTTAGCGCACCAGCCCACTACCGTCTTCATCGAGAGTTGTGTTCAACCCGGCGATCACCTAAAATTCGGCGTTCAGGTCTGGGAGCCAACCCATTTTCTGGCCCATCAGCAACAGGATACCTGGCTATGGGCCTTTTTTGTTGGTATTTTTATGATGGCCATCCTCATCAGTCTGCTGAATTATTTGCTTGATACACAGCTCATTTACCTGTACTACGCGACCTACGTTGCTTGCCTGATGCTCTTCGCGCTGATAAACGATGGCTGGGGGGTTTCCCTGCCCCCTTGGTTACAATGGCTCGACAGTCGCTACGCCTACGCCTATTGCCTCAATGTGGGTTTGTATAGCTTTTTTCTGTTTTGTCGGCGGTTTCTTTCCTTGCCCCCACTGACAGTCAGAAACTGGGATAATCCGCTTTGGCTGCTGCTTTTTGTTGGACTCATGACCGAAGTAGTTCGCTACACGCAAGCAACATCACCCGGCAGCAGCTCCGATCTGAGTTATCGAATAGGAGTAGTTGGTGTAACGGGGTATGGCATTTTATTGGTTTACTACGTCGTCGCTTCACTTCGGAGAAATACGAACCCCATTCCCACCGTGTTTCTGCTGGCAGCCATTCTATCCATGTTTCTTTATTATTGAAAACTCGGCAAAAGTGTAAAATTCTGATAATGAACGAGTTAATTTCTTTCACCCGTAGAATAGTTGGCATACTGTATCTTTGCCAGCATGATGCAACAACTTGACACATACATAGCCCCGCTTTTATCAACCTT
>JBBRUV010000020.1:0-24524 GCA_038247465.1 Cytophagales bacterium | reverse complement strand
GTATTTGCCCCCGGCAGGCTCACCCCCGGATGGTATTTGCCCCCGGTAGGCTCACCCCCGGATGGTATTTGCCCCCGGTAGGCTCACCCCCGGATGGTATTTGCCCCCGGTAGGCTCACCCCCGGATGGTATTTGCCCCTATATTGCTAACCTGAATACCATTCGGCGGTGAGACGTGAAGACACGTCTGTACAAATACGTCTGTCTGTACAAACATACATAACGCAAACCAATTATGAACGACGACAATACGGGCAAATTTCAGGGACAATACCGGATCGCTTCGGCGCGGTTGGCCGGATATGACTACGGTGCCAACGGGATGTATTTTATTACAATCTGCACAAAAGAACGGCAGCATTTTTTCGGCGAAATCAATACCAATGCCGATCAGCAGTGCGCCTTGACCCCAACCATAATCGGGCAACGGGCTATTGATGGTTGGCTGACGATTCCGCAGTATGCCCCATTTGCCCGGCTCGATGCGTTCCAGGTTATGCCCAATCACCTGCACGGCATTGTCTGGATTTGTAAATCCGATTATACCGATACCGACTGGCAACCCAATCGGTTTGGTGTCCAACGCCAAAACCTACCCGCCATTGTGCAGGGGTTCAAGGCGGGTGTGACGGCTTTCGCCCGCAAAAATGATATTGAATTTGGCTGGCTATCAAGGTATTATGACCGAATTATCCGCAATGACGATGAACTGAATCGAATCCGGCACTATATCGAAAACAACCCCGCCAACTGGCATCAGGACCATAACAACCCCGACGGTATGTTTATGTGATGACCATCCGGCGTTTATCTTTACAGCCGAAAAACTGATACCTGATGAATCCCGCCGACCTGCTCGCCAAAATCAATGCCCTGCCCGATTTTTCTGACGACGAACGCGCCTACCTCCGCCAGCACCTGACCGCCCAAAAGCAGTATGATCTCGTTTGGGAAAACAAACCCGAAGCCGTTGAAGACGACCTCCGCCACAACCTGCCCCTGCTCACCGAACTGCCCGAACGGTTCATTGCAAACCACGCACATACACATGTACAGACGTGTCTTCACGTCTCACCGCCGGACGGTATCACCCAGAATGGTATCACCCAGAATGGTATCGCCCAGAATGGTAGGCCGATACCAATTCCGTTTAATGAATCACCTGCCGGGGATGAGCCTACCGGGGCCGCGCCTGCCGGGGATGAGCCTGCCGGGGATGAGCCTGCCGGGGCCGCGCCTGCCGGGGCCGCGCCTGCCGGGGATGAGCCTGCCGGCGATGAGCCTGCCGGGGATGAGCCTGCCGGCGATGAGCCTGCCGGCGATGAGACGCAAGGATGCGTCTGTACGCGGAATCATACCCTGATTGAGGGCGATAACCTCCCCACGCCCTCACCACGCTGAACTATACCCACGCCGGGCGCATAGACGTGATTTATATTGACCCGCCCTACAACACCGGCAACCGCGATTTTAAATACAACGACCATTTTGTTGACCGCGAAGACGGCTACCGCCACTCGAAATGGCTGAGTTTTATGGCAAAACGCCTGCGCCTTGCCAAAACCCTGCTCAAAGACACCGGCGTGATCTTTATCTCGATTGACGACAACGAACAGGCCCAACTCAAACTCCTCTGCGATGACATCTTTGGCGAAGAAAATTTTGTGGCAAATGTGATTTGGAAGAAGAAATTCAGCCCTCAAAATGACGCTCGTTTTTTCTCCGATAATCACGATTTTGTTTTGGTCTATAAAAAAGATAACTGGAAAATAGACCACTTGCAAAGGTCTGATTCTCAAAATGATAGATATAAAAATTTAGATAATGATTCTAGAGGAGTTTGGACCTCAAGCGATCTAACTGTCAAAACATATTCAGCTAATTATGATTATCCAATTACAACTCCATCTGGTAAAATTATAAACCCGACATATTGCCCGAACTGCCCGATCAGGAGCTGACTTTAGCGATTATTCCGTCTGGAGTGGTGCGGCCCCGCGAAAGCCGGTTTGATTTGCAACTTATTTTTGAGGCAACCACTCAGGCGGGCGACATGGCGATTAAGGTTGTGTCGGTCGCTCATTTTCTGTATGAGGGCATAGACGATATTACCAACACGCCTTATTTTGTGCAGAACGCACCGGCCATCGCCTTTCCGTATATCCGGGCCTATATCAGCGCACTCACAACCCTGTCGGGCGCACCACCCACTATGCTGCCAACGCTCAATCTCAGCAGTCAGGCTGATCTTTTGAGATAAAACATCACTGTTCTTGATAACTGAAACGGATTAGTTTGCCATTAATCTCTTGCAAAAAGCAGCCCGTTTAGGACTGCTTTTTTTATTTTCGACAATTTGCGATTACTATTAGCGCATGAAAAAAGGCATAGACGCAACCTTCGTCCATTACGGCATCCGCAAAGACGACCTGCCCCTGATCGAAACCATTTGCTTAGCCCACAACCTGGATTTCGACTGGCTCAAAGATGAAATCCTGAAACGGTACCACGAAGACCGGATTCAACAGGGCGACGAATTTGGGGCCAAACAGGTTGAGAAAATCATTGAAAAAGCGGTTGGAAAAATCCGGTAAGTATGCTCATCAAACGAATCCGCGCCCGGCACTTCAAAACCTACCTCACGCTTGACCTTGACCTGAGCGTGACCGACCCAGAGCGGCCCATCATCCTGATTGGCGGGGCCAACGGGGGCGGCAAAACCACCCTGTTCGAGGCTATTTACGGCGCGTTGTATGGCCTCGTGATTCCGTCGGCGGGGCGGTTCTGGGAACTCCTCAACGCGGGTATCACCGAGGTCGGCAATCAGAAAATAACGCTCGAAATCCAGTTTTCGGGCCAAGTCCTCAACCAGACCCAGCAGTACGTTTTGACCCGGACGTATGCCCTCAACAGCGAACAGAAGCCCGTTGAGTCGGTGAAACTGAACATGGACGGCAGCATTTTTCAGTATGGCACGGCCACGCCCGTCTCGCAGCGGGCCGAGCAGCAGCGGCAGGTAGATAAAATTATCAAGGCCAACCTGCCCCGCGAACTGAGCCGGTATTTTTTGTTCGATGCCATGGAAGCGGGTAACCTGCTCAAAGAAGACGCAACGGGCGGGCTGAACCGGGTGATCCGCGAAAACATCGAAAACGTGATGGGATTCGACAAGTACCTGCGCCTGGCGCGGGCCGCCGAAACCGTAACCCAGGACTGGACCGCCCAGCGGCTGAAGGTGGAAAAAGAAAAGCAGGAATACCTGACCCTGGTAAACAAAAAATGCGGTTTAGATGCTGAACTGACTCGCCTGACCGATCAGCGCACCGAAGCCCTGACCTACGCCGTGCAAAACCGCGACCTCTACAACAGCCTGAAAGCGGGCCTGAATCAGGAAACGGCCCTCAAAACCCGCATTGACGAACTGAACCGCCAGATTCAGGCCACCACCGACTGCGAAGCCGCCTACCTGACCCAGACTGACGGTTTTGTCAGGAATATGGAGGCCCACGTGGGCCTGCCCCGCCTGGCCGACGCGCTCCCGGCCGAGGTGTCGCTACTGGTGTCGGCTCAGTCTGAAGCCCGGAATACCCCCGCCGACCTGCTTCCCGAACAGGTTGAGCGCGTAACGCGGCTGTTGGTGAACCAGTTGCAAAAAAACGGCTCGCTCACCGGCCCGGTTGACGTGCCGACCCTGGCCGGGGCGGTGCTGGCTGCGCTGCCCGCCGGCGACCCGGCCCGGCCCGACGCGCTCTTGGACGTGGCCGAACTGCGGGCGTTGGAAACCCTGATCCTGACGGCCTACGCCAATCCGTTTGTCGGCTTAGCCGCCCAGCAAACCGACATCAGCCTTGCCGTTGGGCAACTGCCCAAGTTGCGCGGGCAGGTTGAAGAACTCAAAGCCCAGACTGTGGGCAAAGACTATACGCTGCTCCAGGCCTACGAGGCCAACGAAACCGAAACCCGGCGCATCGAAGGCGAACTGGCCCGGCTGGAACAGGAGCGGCAGGCGGTAGAACGCAGCATCACGCAGTTTGATATTCAGATGCAGGACGAACCCGACCCGCGTTTTGAGACCCTGAAACGCCTGAAACCGTTTTTCGAGCAAACCGCCAACGAACTCCTCCGGGCCAAAAAACGGGACATCGAAACCCGCATGAAAACCGACCTCAACAAAAACCTGGTGGCCTACCGCGACGTAATTGAGCGCGTTGAACTCTCCGAAGATTTGCGCGACCTGACCTTCCGGCTCTACCACGTGGCCGGTAATGAAATCTACCTCAGCCAGTTAAACACGGCCTCTAAGCAGGTCGTGATTCAGGTGTTGCTCAAAGCCCTGCACGATGCCGGCGACTACGACCCGCCCGTGATGATTGATACGGTGATGGGCGTGACGTACACGCTTGTCCGGGATCGGTTCAGTCAGCAAACCCAGGTCGAGACCGGCTATTTCGGCCAGGCCTTAACCACCACCACCCGACCATGATTTATCTGACCAATATCCGCACTGCCGAACTGCTTGGCGAGCGGATAACGCAGCTCAAAGAACGATTTGAGGAGACTCTGAACCTGACTCAGCAAACCGGCAATGCCCGACTCACATCCGTGTCGAGCAATATGGTTCAGCGGCTCTCGCTGCTGGCGGGCCTGGGCCTGACCAACGAACGACGGTTGGCTGACATCGAAGCCCTGCGGCTGATTTCGAGCGGCAACCACATTCACGACACCGCTTTCAGCCGTAATAACCTCCAGGCCCTGTGGTCGGCACTGCTCAACCTGCGCTACCAGCACCTGCCCATTGAGTGGGACAATGTGGCCCTGAAAAGCAAAATCATTAATTTCGAGATGCTGCGCGGCTGTGACTACCTGCTCACGGGCAACCACCTCACCGATTATCTACGCTACAATCCCGGTTCGGGCCAAAGCGGAGCCATGAGCGGTATTCCCCGGCTTGCGGTGTTGCTCGGTGCGTATGAAGACGATATTCCGGCCCGGCTCGACCTCAACGGGCGCGACATTGCCAACACCCAGATGCTCATTGCCGGCACCACCGGACAGGGCAAATCAAACCTGCTGGCCGTGCTGATTCAAGAACTCCGGCAGGCTTCGGTTGAGCGCGCGCACCCGGTTAATTTCCTGTTTTTCGATTACAAAGGCGAGTTTTCTGATCCGGCCAACCGCGCCTGGCTCGGCCTGTTTGAGGTGACGGGCGCGGCCCTGCTCAACCCATTGGAGCGACCGTTGCCGTTTTCGCCCTTTAAAGACTTCCGTAACCGCAGCCAGAACGAGATCAACAACTACGCCACCGAACTCGCCACCGCCCTCTGCGCCATTGACCGAACCAACATCTCGGCCCGGATGAGCGAACGGCTAACCACCGCCGTGATTGATGCCTACACCTAAACGCAGGGCAAACCCATTGATTTTGAGCGCATCCTGCACGCCTACGCAGCCCAAAACCCCAATAAAGAAGACAGCGTTACGGCGGTGTTGAAACAACTCATCCGGGCCAACTTATTCGCCAAAGATGATGCCGTTGACCTCATTGGCGAGAGTTATTTTATCAACCTGGCGGGCTTCCCCAAAGACGGGCCAATTGCCAAAGCCATTGTGTACTTCGTGATCTCGAAACTAAACACCCTCTACGAACGCCTGCCGAAACAGGCCGTCTCGGATGAATGTGTCGAGCTTCGGCACTTCGCCATCATTGACGAAGCCCACTACATGCTCGATTTCGATAACCGCCCGTTGCGGGACTTAATCGCCGTTGGGCGTAACAAAGGGTTGAGTATTATTCTGGCAACGCAGAGCATGAACAGCTACAAAAGCGAGCATTTCGACTTTCTGGCGAACGCCCAATACCCGCTTCTGATGAAACAGCAAACCCTGAACGACAGTGTGTTACGCGATTTGTTCGGGGTTAGTGGCCGTGAATTTCAGGAATTAAAGGAGGTTATCGGCAACCTGAAAAAAGGGCAGGTGCTACTAAAAAACCCAACGGCTGTGGCGTTGGGTTTGGGTAAGCGATGCAAAATCGTGCAGGTTCGGAAACTGATTTAATCGTTGTCTTTTTCCACCGTCCGCAGCCACGCACCCCGCCGGGGTGCGGGCATTTTCGAGTGTTCACCCTTCACCGCCATCCAGATCACCTCACTAAATTCGTCGTCGTTGATGGTATCGGCGTAGCGCAGGTCAAACTCAGCAGATTTGCGGGCCGGGCCGTTCCAGGCCGTGTTTTTGGCTTCCATATCTACCGAAACGCGCTTGTGGGTGTAGGGCGTGTTGTCGGGTGTGTTGGTGAAACAGGCAAACATCGGCGTGGCAGCCGCGTCGTACTGGCTCATCGGCGGCAGGCCAAGAATCAGTTCCATCGTGCGGAGCATTCCCGATGTCGAGTACATGGTATGTTCAACGTGGTTGCGTTTGGTGTAGGGGCTAATCACGAGCGCGGGCGAGCGGTGCGCGTCTACGTGGTCGGGGCCATTTTGGGCATCGTCTTCCAGGATAAACACCGCCGATTCGTTCCAGATGGGGCTATGCGACAGATAATCCACGAATTTGCCAATGGCTAAATCGTTATCGGCAACGTGGGCAAAGGGCGTTGGCGCGCCCAGTCGGGCCCCGCTGGTGTGGTCGTTACCGAGCCGAACGGTATTGAAACGCGGCACGGCGTTAATGGCAACGAGTGAATCGAGTTCTTTTTTCCAGATTTCGACGCGCAGCGTATCCCGAACGCGGAGGTCATAATCGGGGTAGTTCTGGGCAAAATGACCGGCAAGGGCCGAGTTTTTCTGGTTTGAGTAGGCTTCAAACTCGCCGTAGCTGCGGTACGAAATCCCCGCCCGCTTGCACTGATCCCAGATGAATCCTTTTTTGGGATATGCGGCTGGCCGACTGCCCTCAAAATCGTAGGTGCCGCCCCGACCACCGTAGCTCATGGGCCAGATTTTCTCGACGTAATCCGTAGCGTAGGCAGCGGTGCTCCAGTTGTGGCCGTCGGCACTGACTTCGGCATCCACATAAAAATTGTCTAACAACACATAATCCCGGGCCAGGGCGTGGGCGTTGGGGGTAACTTTTTCGGGGAACAAACACAGCGTTGTGTCGCCGTTACCGCCTTTCATGTCGCCAAAAACCTGGTCGTATGTGCGGTTTTCGCGGATGATGTAGAACACGTATTTGATCGGGCTTTTATCGCCGACTTTGCGCGGAATCGGGCTCTGTGCTTCACCAATCGCGTTCAGTTCGCGCTCTTTGGTATAGGGCGTGTTGCGGTAAACAACTGGTGTATAAGCCGTTATCTGTGCCGCCGTTGGCAACTCCATGATAGACAACGTGCCTTTAAACATCCCACCGATATACTGATCGGGGTTGCCGCGCCCTTTAATGGGGCTGGGGCCGCCGGGGTTGGCCCGCGAACTCATGCCTTTGCCGTTGGTCACGAATAATTTATTGGCTACCACCTTCACCGATGTTGGATACCAGCCCGTTGGCACAAATCCCAGCGAGCGGCTTTTGCCCGCTTTGCTCACGTCGAACACGGCCAGAGAGTTGTTGTCGGCGTTGGCGATGTAGAGCGTTTTCTCGTCGGGGCTGAGGGCTAAACCGTTTGGTGTGCTGCCCGCCGGAGCATCCGGGAAAAGGGCCGTGTTGAGCGTTTCCAGCACCCGCCGTTGCGTGGCATCAATCACGGTAACGGTGTTGTCGTTGGCGTTGGCCGAAAACAGATAGTGTCCGTCTTTCGAGAACAGCAGGTCGTTGGGGTGGCTGCCGGTCGGGATGCTGCCGATAAGCTGCCCCTGCGCCGGGTCATAAATAGCGATTTGTTCACCGCCCCAGATGCTGATATAGATGTTATTGTCGGCGGGAGACCGCAATACGGTGTAGGGGTCGGCGGGGAGTTTAACGCGCTTTTGCACCTCGCCCGTTTTCACGTCCACCACGTGCAGGGTGCTATCGTCTTTAGTCACGGCGAAGAGCGTTTGCCCGGTTTTGTCGAGTTCGATACCCGCCACCCACATCCGGTTTGGCAATGGTTTGCCAATCTGAATGGTGTCAACGGCGGTGAGTTTATCGCCTTCGGTGCTGTAAACCAGCACGTTGTTATTGTTACTGCCGGACGCATACACGCGCTTACCATCGGGGCTGAACTTGATACCAACCCAGGCTTTAGCGATGGTGATGGTGCTGAGAATTTTCTCGCTTTGCACGTCCACAAGCTGGATACTCTGGGTGCTTTGGCCGTTGTTGGTGATGGCGATGCGCTTGCCATCAGAAGAAACGGCCATGTTCAGCGGTAAATCGTCGAGGTTGAGTGAGCGGCCAACGGGGGTCAGGTTCCAGCCGTTGGGGAGTTGCACCCGGCGGCTTTCGAGGGCGGCCATTGGGTTGGCGCGGTTGGCAACGCGGGCGGCTCCGGGCCGGGGCGATTGCGCCAGTGCAACGATACTACACAGGCAAAGCGTGAAAAGAAGAACGATACGGGACATAACACGGGGTTCGTTTAGTTGCCCTGCAAATGTAGCCCGGCAATGTGTCGTGTCTTTGTGGCGTATGTTATGGTTTCGTTAAGAACGCCCCGGATTCACCAGCGACGTGAATCTACGTTAGTTCTGACGCTATCCGGGCATTGATTCAGTCCTTTTGTGCGGGGAAAGCGGTAAATTTGACCCATTATGCTGACATCGCAGGAAATCAAATACCGCTGGATGAGTCTCTCGTTTGGCCTGAGCATCGTCTTGCTCCTGCTCAAACTTCTGGCTTATTATCTTACTTCGTCAACAGCTCTCTTGACAGACGCGCTCGAATCCATAGAGAACGTGGTGGCGAGTGGCTTTGCGTTTTACAGCATTTATCTGTCGGGCCTGCCCCGCGATGAAAACCACCCCTACGGTCACGGTAAGATCGAATTTCTGTCGTCAGGCTTCGAAGGTGCGTTGATTCTATCGGCGGGCTTGTTTATTCTGGTGCAGGCCGGATACAGTTTTTTTGAACCCAAAGCCCTCGAAAACTTAGGCTGGGGGCTGGCCTTAATTGCCTTCACAACGGTAGTCAACGCGCTCACGGGCTACGCGCTGGTTGAGAACGGGAAGAAAACAGACTCTGCCGCCCTCACCGCCGACGGTCAACATCTGCTCACCGACAGTCTGAGCAGCCTGATTGTGCTGGTTGGCGTGACCGTTGTTTGGTTCACCCGCATCGTCTGGCTCGACTCGGTGCTGTCGCTGGGCCTGGCTGGGCTGATAATCTACAACGGCGTAAAAATGGTGCGGCAGTCAGTGGCCCGGCTCATGGACGAAACCGACGCGCCTACTCTCGACCGCGTAGTGGACACTCTGAATGGTAAAAAAAGCCGCAATTGGATTGATGTACACAACCTGCGGGTGCAAAAATACGGGGCCGACCTGCACATAGATTGCCACCTGACACTACCGTATTACTGGGAGTTGAACCGAGTGCATGACGAAGTGCATCAATTTGAAGATACCATCAAAGACGGATTCAGAAGCGAAGTCGAGATTTTTGTGCATACCGACCCGTGTTTGTCCGATTGTTGCCACTACTGTCGGGTTGAGAACTGCCCCGTTCGGGCCAAAGAGTTTCAGCAGG
Organism: Cytophagales bacterium; assembly: GCA_038247465.1. GTDB lineage: Bacteria > Bacteroidota > Bacteroidia > Cytophagales > Spirosomataceae > JBBRNH01. Next base: position 14,918 of record JBBRUV010000020.1, on the reverse strand, counting down.
ATATTGTCTGGACAAGCCCGCTGCTGATCACCAATCTAAAGCATTTTGAGCGAAGCGCGGTTTGACACGAGCCGCCGTTTGGTTTAGCCAACGGCCTGTCTGCTAAACCGCGCCTTGAGTTTGCCCCAGGCAATCAGATACACGTCTTTGTCGAACAGCCGTGAATCGTAGCGGGCCTGCCGCATGAGGTACAAACCGAGCGGAAACAGCACCCCATTGGCGAGCCACGCGCCCACTACCACCGGAAAAACGCCCTCTTTGGCGTATTTGTCGCCGGTCAGTGTCAGTACATACAGAAAAATAAAGCAGATAATCGAAATAAGTACCGGCAACCCAAAGCCGCCTTTTTTGATGATCGCGCCGAGCGGTGCGCCAATCAAAAACATGACGAACACGGCTATTGACTGCGTGAACTTGTGGTGACCTTCAAGCTGATACCGCCACAGGTATTCTTGCTTGCTACGCAGATAAGTAACATTTGAGGTGGCGTAAGAGAGTAGGTTCTGCGCCTGTACGAGTGCGTTCTGCCGCACTTCGAGCGGGGGCAACGTAGCCTTTCGAAGTACAGAATCAATCCATTTGCCGGGTTTTACAGTCACCGAAACGGGCCGGATATCGTTTTTGAACTGGTAATTGTAATACTGCCGGGCAGTGCTGGCAATGTTCAGGCTCGAATTAGTGAAATCTTTACGGAGCGAGTCGGTGGTTTTACGCAGTGACGATACGTCTTTCATAAACTCGTGATACTGAAACTGCTGCTCGTCGGTACGCTTCATACCAAATGATTCGAGGCTGATAATCAGTTTGTAATGCTGAAACCCGTTTCGCAAAAACTGCGCCCCTTGCCCCGGCGCGGCTGTGCTGGCATAATTCATGCCCGACTGCCCCGATTGCTCCTGATAGTTATTGCCGTTGAAGAGTTCAAACGTCAGGTAGGTTTGGTCAGGGTCGGTGTACATGCGGCCCGAATCGGCCAGAATTACCTCGCGGTTTCCCGTCTCGGCTCCGCTTGTGGGATGTTTGTAAATCACCATGCCGCGCAGCCCCACGCCATCAAGCGATTTTTTGTCCACTTTGATGCTGTATCCGGGCAGGTCACTATAAAAAATACCTTCTTTCAGGTTCAGCGTGGCCTTCGTGGTCTTAATGTCGTAAAGCAGGCTATATCCTTTCAGATTGGCCCAAGGCGACACTTTATTGTTGAACCAGAAAGAAAACAGGCTTAGACCAACGGCAATAATGAGCAGAGGGCGTAGGGCGCGGGTGAGGGAGATACCGGCACTTTTGAGGGCGGTCAGCTCAAAAAACTCGCCCAGATTGCCGAATGTCATCAGCGACGACAGAAGTATGGCAAGGGGGAGAGCAGTGGGTACGGTCAGCAGTGAAAAATAGCCGAGCAGGGTAGCGAAGGTCGTTAAACTGATGTCTTTCGAGACAAATTCCTCGATATAGACCATAATCAGCCGCATCAGGAAGATAAAAATAACGACGGTTAAGGTTAGAAAAAACGGCCCCCAAAACGACATCAGAACGAGTTTATCAATCTTTTTCATGCAGCAACGAACAGACAAAAGCACAACCTGTGCAGAAATATAACCGTTATTAGCCGGTGATTGGTGCGGTTAATGCCCTCATTAACTATTTTTAACTGCCAACAATCTCTTTGAGTTTGTGCAACAACCCGTCCCAAATATCCTGCAGTTCATCGTCATCGGTATTGGCGGAGTAATCAGTGATTCGCAGAAATGTGGCCTGGGTTAGTTCGCTCTGGTCAACCCTGAAATCAACATAGTTGTTGTCGTGGCCGTTTTCTCCGGTATTCAGAAACTCGAACCGGGCGTTTTTGTTTTGCCGGAGAACAGTTTGGCGGGCAAGGTGACTCTCGTTATCCCATTGAAAATCAAACTGATGGTCGGGAAGGTTGTTGACTTTAGCGGCAAACCACTGAGCTAATCCTGAGGCCGTACTGACGTAAGGAAAGAGCATTCGGGGTGAGGCCCGGAGTTCGTATTCGGCAATAAATTTGTGTTTTTCCATGCTAACCGGGAGAATAGCGTTATGAGCAAAGGAAACGAAATTCTGGGCTAAAGCCAAACCTGCTCTTGGATGCGTCCGAAAATTTCGTACTTTTGCAGTCACAAACCCAGCGGGATAGCTCAGATGGTTAGAGCGTAGGATTCATAACCCTAAGGTCGGCGGTTCGATCCCGCTTCCCGCTACAATGTAAACGCCTAACAATCATATCGTTAGGCGTTTTTCGTTTTTGTCTTTATCCTGAATCAAGTGGCACTGATTAACCCACGCTACCTTCTAAGCTGATTTCAAGCAGTTTCTGCGCTTCAATAGCAAATTCCATCGGCAACTGATTCAATACTTCTTTAGCATAGCCGTTCACGATCAACGCCACCGCTTGCTCCGTCGGGATGCCGCGCTGATTGCAGTAGAACAACTGATCTTCGCCAATTTTTGAGGTCGTGGCTTCGTGTTCAACCGTAGCCGACGGATTATGAACTTCAATGTAAGGAAAGGTGTGCGCCCCGCACGTAGAACCCAGCAGCAGCGAATCACATTGCGAGAAGTTCCGGGCGTTTTCGGCGCGTTTCATCACCTCTACCAGACCCCGGTATGAGTTTTGGCTCTTGCCCGCCGAAATGCCTTTCGAGACAATCCGGCTTTTGGTGTTTTTGCCGATGTGCACCATTTTGGTGCCGGTGTCGGCCTGCTGCATATTGTTAGTCACGGCCACCGAATAAAACTCACCAATGGCGTTATCGCCTTTCAGAATCACGGATGGGTATTTCCAGGTGATAGCCGAGCCGGTTTCGACCTGCGTCCAGGAGATTTTGGCGTTTGTTCCTTCGCACAGGCCGCGTTTGGTCACAAAGTTATAGATACCGCCTTTGCCTTCTTTGTCGCCCGGATACCAGTTCTGCACCGTCGAGTATTTAATTTCGGCATCGGCCATGGCAATCAGCTCTACACAAGCCGCGTGAAGCTGATTCTCGTCGCGCATTGGGGCCGTACAACCTTCTAAGTAACTCACGTAACTGCCTTCATCGGCTATCAGCAGTGTGCGCTCAAATTGGCCGGTGCCGGCGGCATTGATGCGGAAATAGGTTGAGAGTTCCATTGGGCAGCGAACGCCTTTGGGAATGTAGCAGAACGAGCCGTCTGAAAACACGGCTGCGTTGAGGGCAGCAAAATAGTTGTCTTTGGCCGGAATCACCGAGCCGAGGTATTTTTTGACCAACTCCGGGTGTTCGTGAACAGCCTCCGTAATAGAGCAGAAAATAATGCCTTTTTCGGCGAGTTCTTTTTTGAACGTGGTGGCTACTGATATAGAATCCATCACCACATCAACCGCTACGCGGGGCTTTTCGGGGGTATCGTCAACCACGCCGGTCAGCCGTTTCTGCTCCGAAAGCGAAATGCCCAGCTTGTTGAAGGTATCAATCAGTTCGGGATCGATTTCGTCTAACGAACCAACCGTTTTCTGCTGTTTTGGGGCCGAATAATACTTAATGGCTTGATAATCAATCTTAGGGTATTTAACGTTGGGCCAGTGCGGCTCTTCCATCGTTTGCCAGATGCTAAACGCTTTGAGCCGCCACGCTAATAACCACTCCGGTTCGTCTTTTTTGGCCGAAATAAACCGGATCGTGCTTTCGTCCAGCCCAACGGGGGCTTCGTCGGCTTCGATCAGGGTTTCAAATCCGTACTTATAATCCGTATTGGTAATGCTTTCTAAGAGTTCGAGTTCGTTGCTCATGATTCAGTACGTTGGGGTTGCCCATTGGTTGGGACTTGTACAGTTATAACGGGATATTGACAAACTCTGTTCCGGTAAGTCTTAGGTCTAAAGTTAAACGTTTATTCTTCACCTTATTCCCCCAGCGGAATAGGCCGGTTCACGCTTTCTTCGAGCGAGATAAACGTTTCGGTGCGCTGAATACCCTGTACTTTCTGGATTTTGTCGTGCAGCACTTCGCGTAAGTGTTGAGTGTCGCGGCAGACAATCCGGGCGAAGATGCTGTAAATGCCGGTCGTGTAATGAATATTCACGACTTCGGGAATGGCTTCGAGTTGCCGTGCGACTTCGGCATAAAGCGAACTTTTGTCTAAGTAGATGCCCAGGAACGCGCTGATGTCCCAGCCGAGTTTGGTATAATCAATGACCAACTGCGAGCCGCGCACCACGCCGAGCCGCTCTAATTTGTTCATACGGACGTGAACCGTGCCGCCCGATACAAAAATTCGCTTGCCAATCTCGGTGTACGGCATATTGGCATCCTGCATGAGTAGACTCAGAATTTTGAGATCGGTATTGTCAATTTCTGAATTTTTGTCTGTCATTCGCTTCTGAATTTCGATGAATAGCAACAAAAATAGACAAAATTTAAAAAGACTGTAAATTTTAAGAAGTTTTGCTGTGAAATTTGCAAAAATGTTGGCGACTCGTTTACCTTTGTACTGTCAATCAGCCGAAATAGAGACCATCGGCAAATTTAGGGTTGGCAAAGAATCTATATTGTAGGGTGTCGAAATTGGCAGACGTGCCCTCCTGTCTCGGGGGTGATGATAAAGGATAAACACAGCGTATTGGGTTGACCACTACAATTTTTTGCGCTGAGGCTAACTGCATCGTGGGCGGTTCGAGTCCCCCTCCTACAGCTTTTTAGTTTGTTGATGAAGTGTAATCAGACAGGCCAGCCCACTCTTGAGGCTGGCTTATGTTTTTTTGAGACGGCTAGCACAGAATTAGGCTGATTGCTGTTACGTTTAACAAAAATAACGAATCATGGCCACCCCAGTTTCTGAAATTGATATTTATGAAGCACTCCGCGCCAAACTCGGTGATTCGGAGACACGTGAATTAATTTCATACGTTAAAGCAACCCGCACAGACCTGAAAGAAGAGTTAAAGGGTGATAAATCATCGTTAGCTACCAAAGAAGATATTGCGCTGCTGAAAACTGAAATTGAGTGGGGGTTGAAAGAACAACTTAAATGGCTGATTGTGTTGCTAATAGGCTTTTCGTCACTTATTGTAACCATTATTAAACTGCTTTGACTCGCTTCCCGAACCGGATTAGTTTGACCAGCATCTTGCGCCAAAACCCGTAACTTTGGGATATGGAAAATTTTGTGGTCTCGGCCCGAAAATACCGCCCCGCCACCTTTGATACCGTTGTTGGGCAGGAACATATCACCACAACGCTACGGAACGCCATCCGTACCAATCACTTAGCGTCAGCATTTTTGTTTTGCGGGCCGCGTGGCGTGGGCAAGACTACCTGCGCCCGGATTTTGGCGAAAACCATTAACTGCCAGAACCTTACAGCCGATGCCGAAGCCTGCGATCAGTGCGAATCGTGCGTGAGTTTCCGGCAGAATGCGTCGTTTAATATCCATGAATTAGACGCGGCATCGAACAATTCGGTTGAGGACATCAGAAACCTGATAGACCAGGTGCGCTACCCGCCCCAGTCCGGCAAATACAAAATCTATATCATTGACGAGGTGCATATGCTGTCGTCGGCGGCCTTTAATGCGTTCCTGAAAACACTCGAAGAACCACCGACCTACGCTATTTTTATTCTGGCGACCACCGAAAAGCACAAAATTCTGCCCACGATTTTGTCGCGGTGCCAGATTTTTGATTTCAACCGGATTCAGCCGCAACACATCGCCACGCACTTAGCCGACATCGCCGGAAAAGAAAACATCGGTTTTGAACCCGAAGCCCTCGAGCTCATCGCCCGGAAAGCCGACGGTGGTCTGCGCGACGCGCTCTCGATGTTTGACCTCAATGTGACCTTTGCCACCGACCGGACGCTGCGCTACAAAGAAGTGCTGGACAATTTGCACATCTTAGATTATGATTACTATTTCTCGCTAACCGACCAATTGTTAGCTGGTGATATGTCACAGAGTTTGCTGACGTTAGATGAAATTCTGCGGAAGGGATTCGATACGCACCAGTTTGTGGTGGGCCTTACGCGGCACTTCCGCGATGTATTGGTTTGCCGCGATTCTGCAACGGTGCAACTCCTGCAAGTAACTGACGGTGTGCGGGCTAAGTATCTCGATCAAGCCGTTCGTGCGCCATTGTCGTTTTTGTTATCAGCCTTGAGCATTGGCGGGCAGTGCGACATGAACTTCAAACAGGCCAAAGATCAGCGGCTGCACACCGAACTGGCCCTGCTGAAGCTCGCCGGGCTGCGCCACGCCCTGAACTGGGAAACCATGCCAGAGGGGTTGCCGGTTGGAAACGGAACGGCAGTCCAGATGCAGCCGGTAGTGGGAAATGGGACGATGGCTGCCGACGAAAAAAAAAAGCCCATATCAGTAAACAGTGATCCGTTATCCGTTAGCAATGACCAGTTATCGGTAAACAATGGTCAATCGTTGGCTGCTGGCGAGCAGCACCCGATAACGAGCGAACCTGCCAATGGCTACCATACCAATGGCAGTCGTCAGAGACCAGCTAACCACCAGATACCAGCTACCGACCCCGGCGGGGAACCGTACCAGTCCCAGCGGGGAACCGCACCTGCCAAACCGCCCGTTCCGGCTCTGCCCGCCAATAGCCGATTGCGGACAACGGCAAACCTGAATGCCCGGCCAACCACAACAACAGTGGCGCAAGTGATTGAACAACAGCGCAGTAATTTACCGGACAAGTCATTTGATTTGGCTGAATTACAGATTGTCTGGCAAGCCTTCGTCAAAATCCGCGAAGCACAAAACGACTCCGAAACCGAGCGAATGGCTCTGAACCGGGCGTTTGAACTCGACGGCATGACAATCAGGCTGGCCTTAGACAATAAACTACAGGAAGCCGCCCTGAACGATATTAAGGTTGAACTGATGGGCTACGTGCGAAAAGAACTCCAGAATCGGGCTATCCAACTCGAACACAGCGTGGTGATGGCCGATGTTAAAAAGTTGATTTACAGCCCGCAGGACAAGTTTAACTTCCTAGCAAATAAAAATCCAGCTCTCCACGACTTACGCAAAGCCCTGAATTTAGACGTTGATTATTAAGTTAAGAGTGGTCAGTAGTGAGCGGAAAATGCGGTCCGACGGGTCGGTAAGTTCTACCGGGCGAAGCACCAACCACTAACCACCGGCCACTAACCACTATTTTTATGACCGTAACCATTGTTGGTGTGGGGTTGCTGGGCGGCTCGTTTGCCCTGGCCCTCCGTGACCGCTACCCCCGAATTCATTTTATTGGCGTTGATGCCTCACCCGTTCATGGCCAACTTGCCGTGGCAAAGGGCATTACTGATACTACCGGCGCACTGGCCGAAGCCGTTGCCGCGTCTGATCTGGTGGTGCTGGCCGTGCCGGTCAACACGATTATGGCGTTGCTGCCCGCCGTGCTGGATGCCCTGCCTGCTGCCGGCACGGTGGTTGATTTAGGCTCGACCAAAGCTACCATCTGCACCGTTGCCGATGCCCATCCGCGCCGGGGGCAGTTTGTGGCTGCCCACCCGATGGCTGGCACCGAAAACTCCGGCCCCGGCGCGGCCTTCCGGGAGTTGCTGCCCGGTAAAAACCTCATCATCTGCGACCGTGAGAAGAGCAGCTCCGATAGCCTGACGCTGGTGGAGGCTATTTTTCGGGATATTGGCATGAAACTGTTCTACATGACCCCCGCCGAACATGACCTGCATCTGGCGTATGTGTCGCATCTCAGCCATATTTCGGCCTTTGCGCTGGGATTAACGGTGTTAGAAAAAGAAAAAGACGAGCAGGCTATCTTCGATATGGCAAGTACCGGCTTCAGCAGCACGGTTCGGCTGGCAAAAAGCAGCCCGGCCATGTGGGGGCCAATCTTCGACCAAAACCGGCAAAATGTATCGCAGGCATTAGCCGATTATATTGAGTTTTTGCAGCAATTCAAAACCATACTCGACGCACAGGACATGGCCGAAGCGACCCGCTATATGCAGCAGGCCAACGTCATCAGGCGGGTGCTTGACGGTATCGAGAAGCGGTGATGGCAAATTGCGCCAAATGACGCACTTTCGATGGAAATAGAGTTTATCAATGATTATAAATGCCTGAATATCAACACTATTATATGGTCTATAACAAACCAACAATTCTTATACCGTTAAATAAAGAAGGTGTTTTTTTTAGTACTATTTTTTTTTTTTTTTGACTTAATAGGGGGAGCTTTGTATTGCTTAGTTCTTGTGAATGATTCATAAAACCTACATTAATCATGAAAAAAATGAAAAAATGGGTTGTGTTCGTGATGCTAACGACAGCCCTTGTCTTCTCGTCTGAGCAGTCTGCTCAGAGCCAAGGTAGTACGGTGATTAAGTCTTGCGGTGTATTTCAAGGCCCGCTTACGGTGTTTTACGTATTTTACACGTGGGTAGCGGTTTGCAGCTATAATGGTGGCTGTACGTGTACCGGGGCGGTCCTTGCCGAGAACTGGCTCGCTGGGGTCCGGCTTTACTCCTTTTACACATCTTGTAATTCGATTCCCTGCTACGCATAAACTAAAACCCGACAACGATGAAACTTTACATTATTGCACTGGGTCTGCTGTGTTTGGTCTCGTGCCAGTCTGAACAACGCGCTGGAATGGCTCCAACTGATCGTACTCCGGCAAATCGTAGTGATGCGATGCGTACGGCTGCTACCCCGAAGGTAGAAACTCACGATTTTCAACGGTTGCATAACGATGTGAACTTTATGCTACCTGGCGAAACTATGCCAGGGTTTGCGGCTTCACTACCTGACAAAAAAGAATTTCTCGATAAAAGCGGGTTCAGCAGTGATCCCCGCCTTTTGGCCGAGCTTGTAGGCAAGACTACTTGGCAGCAAGCCGATCAGCGTTACCGTTCATTCATGGTAGCCAATGCAAACCACCCGATGCTACCTTTGTTTAGGCGGTATGCTTCAACAGTGATTCTCCGCAATCTGGCCTTGCTGGCAGAAGATGACGTAGCCGGGAAAAAAGCTATTGCCTTTTATTTGGGTGAGCTAGCCCAGGTAAAAGGTGGTGTTCCGGCAGGCATTTATTACTACGGATTAAGAGCAATGGCCGGATACTGGTCAAAAGAGCAAACACGCACCTACGTGAGTCAGGTGTTGGCAGAGCACGATAGTGATAAAAACTTTGCTCAGATAAAACAGATGGCTACTGAGCCGGAGCAGATGATGACGCAAATGAAAGCCGCATCTGACGAAGACAAACAACGCACAATGCAGGCACTAATGTCTGTTGTTGGTGAGGAGGATGATTACCTTGACAAACTACGGGCGATGCTCTGATTTGACCCGTTAAGAACTAAGCAAAACGAGACTTGAAAAGGTCTCGTTTTTTTTGGATCATTTTCGTAAGTATATAATTTGCAGCAATTCAAAACCATACTCGACGCACAGGACATGGTCGAAGCGACCCGCTATATGCAGCAGGCCAATGTAATCAGGCGCGTGCTTGACGGGATAGAGAAGCGGTGATGGCTCCATTTTGCCTACTTTTGCCTACTTTTGCCTACTGACCAATAAACCATGCTCCGGCTATGACAACGGCACAACCTGATTCAACAAGCGAGTTTTTTACCGATGATACGATGTCTTACAATCACGCTACGATTGCCTACCGACTCACCAAACAATTAAGCCGATATGACACGCAGTTCGATATATTGCCCGAATTGGAATTCGATTTGCCATACGGTCGGCCAAAGCCGGATTTAGCGGTTTGCACGCCGGGTAAAATTGATTGGTTCAAAGACACGATCCGGCCCACAACGCCCCCGTTGATTGCCATTGAAATTCTTTCGCCCCGGCAGGCACTCTCTGACCTGACCGACAAAACAGTGGATATTTATTTCCCATCGGGTGTAGCAACGGTTTGGGTCATTATTCCACAACTCAGGCAACTTACGGTTCTTACCCTAACCCAGCAACAGCCCTTCATTACAGGTATCGTGCAAGACCAACACACGGGTATTAAGTTAGACCTTGACGCACTCTTTGCCTATTGACCCGCACCGGAAACAGCCGTTTTGGTTGTATTTTTGTTGGATAAAGACATAGACATAACCGTTCCGGTACCGTGAAGCATCTCCGAAATTTTTGTATCATCGCCCACATAGATCACGGCAAAAGTACCCTTGCCGACCGGCTGCTGGAGTTTACCAAGACCGTTGGCGCACGCGATATGCAGGCCCAACTGCTCGACAACATGGACCTGGAGCGCGAGCGCGGCATCACCATCAAGAGCCACGCCATTCAGATGGTTTATCACTACAAGGGCGAAGACTACACCCTGAACCTGATTGATACGCCCGGCCACGTTGATTTTAGCTACGAAGTCTCGCGCTCAATAGCCGCCTGCGAAGGAGCCTTGCTGCTGGTTGATGCCTCGCAGGGAACCGAAGCCCAAACCATCTCGAACCTGTATCTGGCAATGGGTAACGATCTGGTTATCATTCCCGTGCTGAATAAAATTGACTTGCCCGGCGCACGGCCCGAAGAAATAAAAGACGAGATGGTGGACCTTCTCGGCTGCAACCGCGACGATATTATCCCGGCCTCCGGCAAAGAAGGCATCGGTATCGAAGCCATCCTGAACGCTATCATCGAGCGCGTACCGGCCCCCGTCGGCGACCCCAAAGCGGAATTGCAAGCCCTGATTTTCGACTCGGTATTTAACTCGTACCGGGGCATCGAAGTAATTTTTCGGGTTAAAAACGGCTCCATCCGCAAGGGCGATAAAGTGAAATTTATGGCGACGGGTAAAGAATATACCGCCGACGAAATTGGTACGCTCGGCCTGATTCAGATACCCAAAGAACGCATTGAATGTGGCGACGTGGGCTACCTGATTTCGGGGATCAAAGTGGCGCGGGAGGTGAAAGTCGGCGATACGATTACCCACCTCGACCGCCCGGCCACGACGTTGATTCGGGGTTTTTCGGAAGTAAAGCCCATGGTTTTTGCCGGCATTTACCCCGTTGAAACCACCGAGTTTGAAGACTTGCGCGAAGCCATCGAAAAATTGCAGCTCAACGATGCGGCTCTGGTTTGGGAACCTGAAACGTCGGCGGCTTTGGGCTTCGGTTTTCGCTGCGGGTTTCTGGGAATGCTGCACATGGAAATCGTGCAGGAACGGCTCGAACGCGAGTTTGACATGACCGTGATTACCACTGTGCCGTCGGTAAAGTTTGAGGTGATGACCACCAAAGGCGAACTGATGGCGGTGTCGGCACCGGCAGAAATGCCCGAACCCAACTACATTGATTACATTGAGGAGCCGTTTATCAAGGCCCAGATTATCAGCAAGGCCGAGTACGTGGGGGCCATCATGGGCCTGTGCATGGACAAACGCAGCGTCTTGAAAAACCAGGTCTATCTCACCGCCGACCGCGTTGAACTGCAGTTTGAGATGCCACTTGCCGAGGTTGTGTTTGACTTTTTTGATCGGCTCAAAACTATCTCACGCGGCTACGCATCGCTCGATTACGAGTACATGGATAACCGCGAATCAGACATGGTGAAGCTCGACATCATGCTCAACGGCGAGCCGGTTGACGCGCTGTCGGCCATTGTTCACCGTTCTAAATCATACGAGTGGGGCAAAAAACTGTGCGAAAAACTTCGCGAGTTGCTACCCCGGCAGCAGTTCGAGATTGCGATTCAGGCGGCTATTGGCCAGAAGATTATCTCGCGTGAGACCGTCAAAGCCCTCCGCAAAGACGTACTGGCAAAATGCTACGGGGGTGATATCTCGCGCAAACGCAAACTGCTTGAAAAACAGAAAAAAGGCAAAAAACGGATGCGGCAGGTTGGCAACGTCGAAATCCCTCAGGAAGCGTTTATGGCCGTGTTGAAGATTAGTTAACTGGCTACATTGAGTGCTGCATTGCCAGCCCTGCCGATTTTGTCGGCAGGGCTTTTCCTGGTCTATGGTATCCGATTGCGGTTAGGGTGACTACCCGTTTTGGGGTTATTTCAACCGATACCGGACAACCACCGGCCAGTGTTCGGCGGTTTTGTATTCTTCCAGCACCTGATAGGCGACTGGGGTCAGCGGGCCGCCGGTCTGGGTCCAGATATAATCGAGCCGGGCCACGGCAGCGGGTAGGGTAGGTGTATCGGTGTCCCAACCTGCATCGAACCAATATTGCCGCAATTGTCCGATCAGGGTTTCGTCGGGCAGGGCATTAAAATCACCGGCCCAGATTACGGGCTGAATACTGGGTTTGAGTAACGCGCTCACCACGCCGGCCTGCAAGCCCCGCCCGCGTTCGATTTTATCGTCAAACTGGCTGTTACAGAACCGAACCGTCTTTTGGTTTGGCAGCTCCACATAAGCACAGAGCAAAATGCGTTGTCCGGTGCTGTCGGGGTCAGGCAGGAGAATTCGCTGATCGGCGATGATGGGGTAGCGCGAGAGAATACCCAGCCCGATTTTACCACCATTGCCGGTGGTTACGGCCCCGCCAAAGAGTGGGTAAAACCCGGTGAGGTTGGCAAGTTGCTGCGTCTGGTTTTTGCCGTAGCTGCGGGTAGTGGCACTATCAACTTCCTGAATAGCAATTAGATCGGCCTTACTCTCGCGGATGACGTTCCCGATCCGAATCAGGTTTATGCGCCCGTTGAGGTCGGCACCGTGATTAATATTATAGGTCAATACCGTCAGTGGCTGAGCCAATATGGAAACAGGAATAAGCAGGAAAAGAACGAATAAGTAACGGTTCATGGCACAAAAAAAGCGGGTAGAATTCCGCCTTACAGGGTAAAAAGTTTAGTCATCAGCCGCCATTTTTTGCCGGGCGACGCTTCGCCGGGTAACGCTTCGCCCGGCAAGGCTTGCTGGTACTGTCCCATCAATGTTTCCCATTCCTGCACCACCGGGTTAGCCGCGTCTGCATCGGCCTTACGGGCAAACGAAAACGTCTCGTCGGTGTCTATAATCATGAATAACCGATTGCCGGTGCGGTAGATTTCCATGCTGGTAATGCCCGATTGCTGGATGCTGGCCTGGATTTCGGGCCAGATTCGCTCATGATGTCGTTCATACTCGGCAATCAGGGCGGGGTCATTTTTGAGGTCGAGAGCCAGGCAGTGGCGCATATCGTTGGACTATATTAAAGTAAAAAAAACGGTAACGTTTAGTAACTATCGTTAGCCGCCAGTGCAGGCCGCTTCGGTAACTTCCATAAGCCCATTGGCATTGACACGGCTCAGGGTAACCAATTTTGTTTCGTTGATGAGTAATGGGTCATAGTGCGCCATGACCCGGACATAGTTTTCGGTGAAGCCGTGCATCATGCCATTATTTGGGTCGTCGGTTTCGGTTTCTTCTTCAAACAATACCGTAGCCTCGCGCTCAAGTTGCGATTCGTAAAACGCCCGCCGTTTTTTCTCCGACAGGATGTGGAGCATCTTCGACCGTTCGGCCCGGACGTGGCCCGGCACGGTCGGTCTAATAGTCAGAGCGTGCGTGTTGGGCCGTTCTGAATAACTAAATACGTGCAGGTAGGAAATGGGTAAATTCGTCAGAAACTGGTATGTTTCGCGAAACAATGCGTCGGTTTCGCCGGGATGGCCCACAATCACATCTACCCCGATACAGGCATTAGGCATGGCCGCTTTGATGGCTGCTACCCGGTCTTCATATAGTTCGCGTTTGTAGCGTCGGCGCATTAGGCCGAGCAACGTATTGCTTCCCGATTGCAACGGCACGTGAAAATGCGGGGCAAATCGTTGCGATTGCCCCACAAACCGGATGATTTCGTCGGTAAGCAGATTTGGTTCGATGCTCGAAATTCGAAACCGTTCGATACCCCGAACGTTATCTAACGCCTGTACCAGATCAAAGAAGGTCTCTTGCCGGGTATCGTTCTGTAGCCCAAAGTCGCCGATATTCACCCCGGTCAGCACAATTTCCTTCACGCCCCGGTTGGCAATTTCATGGGCGGCCCGCATTACGTTTGCTATGGTATCGGAGCGGCTGCGTCCGCGTGCCAATGGAATAGTACAATAACTACACGGGTAATCACAACCATCCTGTACTTTTAAAAATGTACGTGTACGCTCGTTCAGGGAGTAGCCAGCGTGGTAATCAAGGACTTCTGAAATGGGCGAGTTAAACACCTGGGCTGGCTGGCCGGTGGGTTGCTTATCAAACGTGCCAATGAGTTCGTGGAGTCTGAATTTCTCGGCGGCTCCCAGCACGGCATCCACACCGGGAATACCAGCGATCTCCTGTGGTTTTAGTTGGGCATAACAGCCAACAATAGCTATGTACCCATCGGGGTTTATTTTTTGGGCCTCCCGAACGATTTTTCGGCACTTTTTATCGGCATTGTCCGTCACCGAGCAAGTATTGATAATGAACACATCGGGTTGCTCATTAAATGCCACCCGCTGATGCCCTTGTTGTTCGAGCAACCGGCCCAGCGTAGATGTTTCTGAAAAGTTCAGTTTGCAACCGAGTGTATAAAAAGCGATACGTTTCATAAGCAGGTAAATAGCCTGCAAAATTACGGAAAAGTTTCTGGGCGGGGTGGGTCAGGTCAATCTTTGGCAGAGCCTGAGCATTCGCCCGTTCTCGGCTGGTTCAAGTAAAAATTTCTGCGATTGACCAGCTACGTACAACTGTAACAAAGACCATTTCGCACGGAATAGTGCAGGTTATCGTTCACTCGGACAGTAAATTTTTTGACCGATTTATAAATGATAAAAATAGCATATAAGCTGTTTCGTCCAGGCTCTGCTAACCCATCATCACCGCACTATCTTTCCTAATAAAATATAACTTTTCTACTATTTCCGGGTTTCACAAAGCCGGTTAGATGCTACGGAGATACGCCCTCGTTATCTGTACCGATTAATGACTGCTGACTGAGGTGGTTAAGAGATGGCGGATCTAATTCCAT